>NZ_AJZD02000299.1 GCF_000272105.2 Vibrio splendidus 12E03 | reverse complement strand
ATCTCATGATGCGACTGGGTTAGATTTGGGAATGCTATATGTAATACTTACTTTCACTATATTGTTAATAGTGGTTGTTATACATTTACTATATGATAAATTTGAAGAAACGAGCGAATTCATTATATATGAGTCTTATTTGTTCATAATATTAGTAGTAAACGTAGCACTTCTAGGAAGGACTCAAGCTGAAAGAATAGGTATGCTCTCATTATCCATGTCTACTTGGGTACTTTGTAATTTTTTAAGTAATAAATTTAGCCATCCGAGAATATTGGGTTTTGTTTTTGTGATACTTTGTACTGTACCAACATTTCTATTTAATTCAGCATTTAGTATGCTTTTAACATCTTTAGGTGAGAAATGAAAATATTGAAAGGTGCTGTGCTAATCTCATTAGAAAGATATTTTTCTGTTTTTATCATATCTATATCATTTTTTATCTTAGCTAAATATGTTCCAGTGGATAAGTTAGGTGAATATAGTGCTATAGAAGCTGTAGTAATGATTTGTGTTATTTTTTCATTATTATCTTTAGACACGGTTTTTCAGGATTATTATTTGAAAAATAGTGATCGAATTTCTATTG
>NZ_AJZD02000298.1 GCF_000272105.2 Vibrio splendidus 12E03 | reverse complement strand
ACTTGGTAACAAGTGTCGTCTACTCGACAGCATCGAGGTAACTCTTCCCCTGACATAAACATCAGTTCGGACTTTTTAAACATCTCAGGGTCTTGCTGTTCTTCGCCTGCTTGAAACCGACCTTCGATACTGTCTTGAAATAAGTTGGTTAATTTGGTCATTTCAGTTACATCAACGAGGTCACCGCTTTTTTTCTCTTTTAGAAACATTTTTTTGCCCTCAACCTAATCGGTCACCCCTAATTATAATTGCTATTTGGAAAATGAGAGTCTTTTCAATTCCGGCACTTCTTGACTAAGCAGACCCCAGAGCTACGCTTATGATCATCGACAACCCAATCGATGAACAAACTTATCCTCAACAAATAAATGGAGTCGCGATGTCATCTGCCCATATTGCAAACAATCTCAGTGAACTGATTGGCGATACCGATCTTGTTAGAATCAACAGTCTTTCAGAGATATCAGGTTGTGAGATTCTTATTAAGTGTGAACACCAGAACCCGGGAGGTTCGATTAAAGATAGAGCGGCACTTCAGTTGGTTATGGATGCAATAGAAGCCGGTAAGCTTAAGCCGGGAATGACAATCGTTGAAGGTACTGCTGGTAATACGGGAATAGGCCTTGCTCTAGTCGCTAAATCCCTCGGTTACAAAATGTTGGTGGTGATGCCAAAAGGGCAGGCACAAGAGAAAGAGCGCATGATCTCGCTTTATAATGCTGAACTGTTATTGGTCGACCCTTGTCCTTTTGCAAACCCTGAACATTTTTACCACACGGCTAAGCGGATTGGTGTCGAAAATGAGAATTATTGGTGGGCAGATCAGTTTGAAAATCTCAGTAATTATCGAGCGCACTATTTAAATACTGGACCTGAGATCTGGCTGCAAACACAGGGGAATATTGATGCTCTAGTTTCAGTGGTGGGGACGGGTGGAACCATTGCCGGAAACTCACACTATCTATCTGAGCAGCAACCCAATCTCGAAACTTGGTTAGTTGACCCAAATGGGTCCGGCATTTATTCGTTTCTACGTAATGGACACTATCAATCAACGGGAAGTTCGTTCACGGAAGGCATAGGGATCATGCGAACGGTTGAAAATTTCAGGCAGGCAAAAATCAATCGTGCAATCACGCTGCCCGATCAGGATTTGGTGACGATATCCCGCCTTGTTGCGGAGCATGACGGTATTCTTCTAGGAAGCAGTTCGTCGTTGAACGTAGCAGGTGCGCTATACGCTGCGGCTAGAATGGGGAAAGGGAAAACCATCGTTACATTTAGCTGTGACCTTGCTGAGCGCTCGTATTCGAAGCTGCACAACGAAGCGTTTCTGAAAGAAAAAGAGATACAGCTTAATAAAGAAAACCTTTCTCAACTATGGGCACGTTACCAAGCAGAAGATGGCAGCATGGTCGTCAACGTATAGTCGTTCTCAGTGAATATTAGCCAGTGGGATGCCTGCTCTTTCGTTAGCGATGGACATCCGTTAGCGCTAAACATCCGGTTATAGCCGTTATCACCAAATCCGGCACTATTGCTTGTTATTAGGGTAGTGAATCACATTATGAAATACGGCATTTCCTTCACCGATATTTTTGTAGGCATGGGTCTGGTTGGCATTGAAGCGAACGGCTTGTCCTGCGCGTAACGTATGCCACTCATCATCAAACATCACGGCCATCTCTCCTGAAATGCATAAGATGTGCTCAGTGACGCCTGCGTTATGTGGGGCCGATTCATGTTGGTAATCGGGGGCTAGGGTGAGTTCGAATATTTCAAATCCTAGTGCTTCCTCAAAAGGAAACAACAAACTGACGAAAAAACCAATGTTGTATTCCTCATGTCTTAGTTCGTTTGCATCTCTGAATAAACTCGTCAGTTCACTGTTTGAGCTAGCCGCGATAAAACTCGAAAGTGACACCTCGAACCCAGAAGCTATCTGCCAGAGCTTAGCGACTGTCGGGCTGGATTCTCCACGTTCAATTTGTCCTAGCATTGCTTTACTCACGCCTGTTGCTTTCGCTGTTTTGTCTAAGCTCCAGCCTTTTTCTTGGCGAAGGCGTTTCAAATTAACGCCGACTTTAATTTCTGTTTGCATCTTTTCTCTACAAATTTTTTAAAAAATCAGTTGTGCGTTATAGCGCACAGGTGCTAAGTTCAATCTATGGACGTTATAACGCACACGGGAACAAATTAACATGACTAAGCTAAAATTTTCTCACGTCAGTACCGGCTTTATTGCTGTTTTCATCGGTTATGCGAGTGCTGCTGCGATCATTTTCCAAGCGGCAATGAGTGCAGGAGCAACTGAAGAGCAAGTCGCGTCATGGTTTTGGGCGTTGGGAATTGGCATGGGCGCCACTACGATATTGCTCTCGCTCTATTACAAGAAACCTGTGGTTACAGCTTGGTCGACCCCCGGAGCAGCGTTGTTAATTACTTCTTTGGAAGGGCTAACAATGAATCAGGCGGTTGCGGTGTTCTTTTTTAGCTCTTTGTTGATCACGCTGGTTGGCTTAGCGGGAATCTTTGAGAAGGTACTTAAGCAGATCCCAACATCAATCGCGTCTGCCATGCTAGCGGGGATTTTGTTGCAGTTTGGTTTGGGGTTGTTTACGTCGTTAATGGAAGAAGTTCAGGTAGTTGCGGTTATGCTTACTGTATTTATTTTGGCTAAAGCAAGGTTAGGAAACTTACTGATCCCAAGCATTTTCGTTATTGCTTTGGTGATGTGTGTCGGCTTTGGCAAACTTGATGTCAGTCAGGTCACAGTAGGTTTAACTGTACCGGTATTTATTATGCCTGATTTTGAGTTCTTCTCGTTGGTTAGCGTCGGTATCCCATTGTTTATTGTGACTATGGCTTCGCAGAACTTGCCAGGTTTTGCTGTGCTTAAAGCGAACGGATACCAAGTTGATTCATCTAAGATCATCACCACCACTGGTGTGACCGGGCTACTATTGGCTCCACTTGGAGGCTTTGCGTATAACCTTGCAGCTATTACAGGAGCAATCTGCATGGGCCCTAATGCAGATGATAATCCAAAAACACGTTATATGGCTGGGATCTCGATGGGTGTATTTTACCTGTTAGCTGGTGTGATGGGGATGTCATTCGTGTCGTTGTTTAGCGCGGTTCCCTCAGCGGTTGTGATAGCTGTCGCGGGTTTAGCAGTGATGCCTACATTGATGAATTGTTTAGCCGTTTCGATGGCAGACAACCACTATCGAGAGCCAGCACTTTTTACTTTCCTATTTACGGCTTCTGGCACCAATTTATTAGGCATTGGCAGTGCATTTTGGGGTCTTTGCATCGGGTTATTTTGTTGCTGGTTACACAATTACAAGGCTAAGTCGCGTAGAGTAGACAAGACTTCGCAAACTTCGTCGTAATGAGATGATCTCCCAAGTGAGCGAAGCCTCAAATTTATCAGTCGTCACTATGGTGCTCTGTACTTGGTAAAAATATTCAGATCGAATCAGCCTTAGGTTGTGATTGAGATAGTATTTTGCTACAAAACGCGCATAATCTCGCTATATAACATTTAAAGAAGAAATTACTTATGACTAGCTTTCAATACTACTTTCACCAACTGCCTTGCTTCGACTGTAAAAAAACGACAGTAAGTACTGATCTTGGTTGGTTAACGCCTGCGATGAAAGACGATGCTATCGCACAAGTGACAGCGACACTTGCACAAGGCGAGGTTACTCCTGATCTTTCAGCAGATGTGGTTTGTACTAAAGAAGAAGCTCGAGAATACTTACTGCTTAACTTCTTTGGTTATTCAGAAGAAGAGCTCGCAAGCGGGATTGAAGCGGATGATGAAAAAGAAGTAGCAGACGAAATCGCAGAGCTACTAGAAGAAGGTAAAGACACCATCACCTTCGAACATGAGATTGCTCTTCAGTGCTGCGCAGACTGCGATGTTGAAGACGAGTCAAACTAAGCTCTTGTATTAAGGGTATTAAACCAAGTACTTGTAATACAGTCAGTATGTTCATCATACCCATATGATGTTCAAATGATTAAAAGCGTTAGCGAATTGAAGTTCGCTAACGCTTTTTTGTATCTCTACGTCTGATCTCTAAGCAGCATTCGATCCTATGATGCTTTATTTTCTATAATACCTTGGTCACCCAATTGAGAAAGGATCGCTGCGGTTTTCTCTCTGAATAAGTCTCTTAACAAGCGAACGGTCGGGGTAATGGATTGACGGCTTGGACACACTAACCAAAGTTCGGTTGGCGTTGGTTTGAATTCAGGCATAACATTGATGACCTCACCAGAGAGCAAGTGCTTCGACATATCTAAACAAGACTTTATTGCGATACCTTTCCCTGCAATACACCAACGTCTCACAAGGTCAGCATCGTTCGATGCACGATTCCCTTTAAGCTTCACTTTATGATCTTGATTGCCATCGTTAAACGCCCATTCGTCTTGCAACATGTCGTGGAGTTGGTAAAGCAAACCATTGTGCTGAGCTAAGTCACTAGGCTGTTTTGGTGTTCCCATTTCAGCCAAATATTCAGGAGCAGCACACAATACCCTCGGCACATCGCATATCTTAAAACCATACATGTTGGCATCGGTTGGGGAACCGTAACGTAACGCCATATCGACGGAATCTCGGTAGAAGTCGATATTGCTATCGCTGATGCTAGTGCGAAGCGTCGCTTTTGGGTATTCAAGCAAGAACTCATCTAACCAAGGTATGATTAGGTTACGCCCTAGATCCGATGAAAGCGCAATACGAATTTCACCGTCGACAACCCCAAGCTCCTCCCGCATGTTGAGTTTCGCTTGCTCCAACATTTTCAACGCTTGTTCACATTCAGGCAGATAACGCTCACCCGCGGTAGAGAGCCTTAGGTGGCGTGTGGTTCTTACAAACAATTCTGCCCCCAGTGCAGCTTCAACACGTTTGACGGCAGCGCTTGCGGTGGCAGTGCGCATATCAAGGTTGGTGGCTGCAGCGGTGATACTGCGAAACTCCGCCACTTTCAAAATGACCTGTAAGTCTTCAAGAAGCATGTTATCTACCTGTATTGAATTATGTTCTAAACATGGGGTTGGGATATTTCCCGATCACACTCTGTAAATGGGTTATCTCTACTTATCGCTTCTAAGTTAGCTTCAAACACTTAATTGTCAAAATTAATTTGATAATAATTCAAATGTGAAGCTGTTTTTCATTAGTAATTTTCTCACTATCATTTCCCCTATCGACAACGTAGCGCAGTACACACCGTATGGACGAAGCCTACGATCTAGGGGGATAAGATGACTAAGACAATCACAATGGGTGTAACGGATTTGTCGTTCCACCGTACGGCCGCTTCATTGGTTGCCAATGTATTGAAAACCATGGGGGTTGAGGTAGAGCGCATTTTCTCTCCACATCAGGAGAACTTTGAAAAGCTGAAGACAGGCCAAGTGGATATGCTTTCTTCTGCGTGGCTGCCATCAAGTCACGGCATCTACAAAGCGGGCGTTGAAGAAGTTGAGCCGCTTATCGAGCTTGGGCTTCATTATGAACCTTACGCGTTGTGGGGCGTACCAGACTATGTGCCTGAAGAGGCGGTTTCTGAAGTCTCTGATTTATTAAAAGCCGAAGTGATCGAGAAAATGAACTCGACCATCCAGGGTATCAACCACGGTGCTGGTATCACACGCTTCTCTATCCAGATGATGAAAGACTATGGCCTGAGCGATGTCGGCTACGAATTCTTCTCTGGAAGTGAAGCGGATTGTTTTGATGCATTTGAAAGTGCGGTCGCAAACAAAGAGTGGGTCATCGTGCCCTTATGGAAACCGCAGTTTCTACATTATCGTTACGATATTCGAGAACTTAAAGAGCCTAAAGGCTTACTCGGAATCGTTGACAGAGCGGTACTGCTTTTAAGAGATGACAAGAAGCACTTGTTTAACGAAGAGCAGATTCAGAAGTTGGATTCCCTACGCTTCTCGAATGACATTATCGCAGAGCTGGATTACAAAGTTTGCCGTGAAGGTAAACCACAAGATCAAGTCACACATGATTGGTTGATTGAGAGAGGCCTGATTTAACCTCTCAGTCTTTGGCAATGCAGTTAGATGTCTGCATTACCCAGATAGCGGTAACACCATTATCAAAAATTATTTGAGAATTATTCAAATATTAGGCGGTTTATATGGAGTGAGAATTGACTAAGATTAACTCGTCTAATTCAAGGAGAAAGCACAATGTCAGTACCATCAAAAATGAAAGCTATCGGATTTACTCAATCACTTGCGATTACAGAGCAAGACAGTTTATTTGAGTTTGAAACGAGTCTGCCAGAACTAAAAAATAATGACTTGCTGGTAAAAGTGAGCGCGACTTCTATTAACCCTGCTGACGCAAAAATTCGTATTCGTAGTGCCAAGGATAAAACACTCGAACAACCTAAAGTGTTGGGTTATGACGCAGTCGGTGAAGTCGTTGGCAAAGGTGCTGACGTTGAAGGCTTCGAAGTCGGTGACCGTGTGTACTATGCGGGTAACGTAACACGTATGGGGGCTAACGCAGAATACCAAGCTGTGGACTACCATATTACTTCTCGTGCACCTAAGAGCCTTTCTGACGAAGCTGCAGCCGTTATGCCACTAGCAACACTAACTGCATGGGAAGCGTTGTTTGACCGCCTTCGTGTTCGTCCTGAAGAGAAAAAGTCTATCCTGATCATTGGTGGAGCAGGCGGTGTAGGTTCAATTACGATTCAACTGGCTAAGCAACTGACCAACCTCAATGTTATCGCTACAGCTTCAAGACCTGAAACGGAGCAGTGGGTAAGGGATATGGGGGCGGACTATGTGGTGAACCACCGTAACCTTGTCGAGTCTGTGCGAGAACAAGGCATTCAACATGTCGATTACATCTTCAATGTTGCTGATACAAAAGGGCACTGGGATGCGATGGTTGAGTTGATCGCACCGCAAGGCATGATCAGTTCGATTGTAGAATTCGATGGCGGCATTGACTTATCAGCGCTGCAAGGCAAATCAGCAGGCTTTGTTTGGGAGCTGATGTTCACACGTTCACTGTTCAATACAGAGGATATCCAGAATCAGCAAGACATCCTATTCCAAGCCGCGAATCTGATTGATGCGGGCCGTATTAAATCGACGCTAACCTCGACCCTAAGTGGCTTTAGTGTGGATACAATCAAAGATGCACACCAACGTATTGAAAGCAGTGCCTCGATTGGTAAAACAGCCATCAAATACTAATTGCTGATGTTTTAATCCGTCGTTGTTTTGAGTCGTTGACGGTTTAAATAGAAGAAGCCCCCTGATATCTGATTGCTAGACAAAAGGTATCAGGGGCTTTTGTTTGTTTTCAGTTTAGTTGGTTTAGTTAGCTTCTGGTGATGTGATGGGTTGCGATGTTTTGAAGTGAAGGCGTATTAGGTCTAGCTCAAAAGGCGAGGGCTGTTTGTCTGCAATCAAAAATCCGACTTGTTTGATATCTTGTGCTTTAAGTTCCGGCGCATCGCTCAGTAGCCGACCTCTGAACACCGCTTGAAAGTCCTTTAGGTGGAAGACTTTCTTGAGTTGCTCACCTTTGATGGTTTCAAAGCTGTGCTTGTAGTTAGTTCTATTTCCATATATCCAAGTTGTGAACCGTAATTGATAAGTTCGGCCGTCACCAACAAACTTCAGCTCTATACTGTCCACATCAGAGTTTACGGATTCAACGGAGCGGTTGATTGAACTGAAACCACCGTTATTCTCCAACGATAGCTCACCCCTGAATTGACTTATCCCATCATCATAAATGAACCCGCCGGTTGATATGCCGCCCATGACATTGTCATTGGTCGCTGCCCAGTTTTTGTACTCTTGAGGTTGTGTGAAATCTATCATCTCTGTTCCAGCTGTTGACGCTTTAGACCATAAAAAAGAAAGGCAGAACATTAACCATAAAGGCGCTGTTCGCTTACGCATTGAATGCGTTCTAAAGTCGGATTCGTTCATGATTTTCTCCATTATTTACTCGTTAGCTATAGATAGTTTACGGAGAAGGTTCAGTTTCAAGCATAGCTAAACAACGGTTGATGAAGTCTTCATAGTTCGATGCCTTGTCGTATTCGATCTTCAATGAACCATGGAACATCAGTGTTACCGTGACGTCTCTGTAGCTTAACCAACAGGTGTAGCCGTCGTAATCGTGCCAGGCTACCATTTCGCCCAATTGATATTTGCTATCCAATTGCTTGCCCGAGGAGCGAATGCAATCGAACACTCTGAGAAACTCTAAAATGGTGATTCTGTTGTCCATGTACCACTCCCGCTGCGCAGTCGATGAAAAAGGCTAAGTGCTTGTATTCGAATTAACTACGGTTTGGTTATGCATTACGATCACAGTGGGGAGTCGAGTACTCAATCGCTGTAGCTGTTTTGCAAAAGGGCTAAGACAAACAGAAGAAAGGCGTTAGTAGACTTGAGTTTACTAACGCCTTTTTCATTTAGTGTTCTTTATATTTAGTGTCTTTAGCTGGCTCTATGGATCTTCAACTCAAACCGTCAGTTAGAAATCATAGATCACAGTGGGATGCCTAGAAATAATGAAACACCGGAGGTTCATGCATTAAGAAGTTTTGATGCGAGATATTCCAAGCATAAGCGCCTGCTAGAGTGAACACCACATAGTCACCAATATCGACCTGCTCGATATGTTGATTTCGTGCCAGAACATCTTTTGGCGTACAAAGCTGTCCAACCAACGTGGCTGTGGCATGGTTTATCGGATGTGAAATCGTGGGTTGCTGATTACTTTCCACGATAACAAACGGGTGGTCATGGTTTTGTGCTGCCGGAGTACGGAAATGATGTGTTCCACCACGAGCAATCACAAAATGCTCGCCAAGATTTTGTTTAATATCCAAGACCTCCATTACGTAATAGCCACAAGGTGCAGAGATGTAGCGGCCACATTCAAAACGCAGTGTCCAATCTTGTAAATGTTCCTTGGAAATCAGGAACTCCAATTTGTCGCAAAACTCCATCCAAGGAAAATGTTGTTTAGGGTTTTGGTAATTGATCCCCATGCCACCACCGAGGTTGATGATCAACTCATCGAGTGAGAACGTTTTTTTCCACTCTTTGACCACTTGGAAATAGCGTTGCATCAAGGCGAGGTGGCGATCAACGTCGAGTTGATGTGACATCAAATGGAAGTGAAAGCCTTTCAACTTTATTAAGGGGAAATCGCGTAGGTACATCAGCGCGTTGTTTAACTCACTTTCATCTAAACCAAATGGGGTGGGCTTTCCGCCCATGGCTAATTTGCTAAGTGTGATGTCTCCAATGTCGATGTTCATACGCAGGAAGATCGAAGCAGGCCGATTCAATTTTTGTGTTAAAAGACCAATGCGTTGTAACTCAGTGAGGCTCTCTACATGAATCGCATCAACATCGAGTTCAATTGCTTGCTCCAGTTCACTGGGCATTTTCCCCGGGCCACCAAAGATCAGTGGTTTATTGAGTTGTTGCTGGTGGAGGTGTGTAAGCTCTCCGCCTGATGCAGCTTCGAAGCCATCAACATAAGGAGCTAAAGTCCGCAGTATCGGCGCTGAAGGATTCGCTTTCGCCGCGTAAAATAGCTCTACGTTTTTTGGCAATACATGGCGCATCTGCTTAATGTGCAGCTCCAACGCATCGAGGTCATAAAGATAAGCACATAATGGTTGAGTTTGTTGCTTGGCCAATTTCTGTATTTCTTGATGGATAGAGGCAGAAAGTTGAGGAGAATTAAGCATGGTGAACTCCTTTTGAATGAGTTGGCCACGGTGCTGCAACTTGGGTGTAACCGGACTCTTTATCGGCATTTTGCATCAAACGTGTTGTGAAGTTATTTTTGCTTGGGAAATGACCATCGTTAAGCAATGCCATTAGTTCGGGTTGCTGGCCATTGATCGACTGCCAGCGGACGATAGCGTCTTTTAAAGTTCCCCATAACGAGCTCTCAAGTGCCGAATTACCCTCAGCGATAAAGAAAATGGCCTCACTGATATTGTTTATGAAGGTGCAATAGCCAATACGGTTCCAACCTTGCTCACGACTGTAGTACACCGATTGACGAGCACGTTCTGAAAGTTGCTGAAGTGTTTCTGATGGCCAAAACTCTTGTAGTAGCTTGGTACCTTCTAAGTCTCGAATCCATACACAGCAAGGCATGCCTTTTTCAAATCCAATCAACGTATTTTGTAAATGAGGTTCAAACGCAACCCCATGTTTGAAGTAGTAGTTAAAGACGCCCGGAATCAAACAATGCAGATAGCGCTCAAACCACAGCGTGGCGATATTTTCATATTGGGATTGTGTTGTTTGCGCTTTTTGTTTGAGTTGAGTGGCGATGCAACTGTTCCCGTCTGTATCGTAAGCAAAGAGGGCACCCGCTAACGTTGGTTGCAAAATATCGGTTTCGCTTAAGGTGAAATTCTCTCTATACAAAATACCAAACGACTCTCGAGCCTTAATAACATCCGCATGTTCTTGTTCAGCCATAGATTCTAGATTCAATGTGGTTGCGTAAGGTTCTGTCATTACTTTGAATACTGGATTACGTAACTGTTCACTCTCCTTGATGGGATGCAGAATCGAGGTTAATTGAACGGCACTATCGAGCTCATACCATGCGTTTTTACGTACGCAGTTGGTTAAACGTACATTGATAGAGAACTTAGCAAACCAATCCATATCTGGGTGGTACAGAGTGCGCACGGATGAAGTGGGTAAGAGTTTTTCACCACCTAATCCAAGCGGGATGATTTTGCCTTGTTCAATGGCCGTTTTGACCACTGGGTTTTGCAAAAGTGTGTAAACTTCCCAAGGGTGACAAGGGTAAAGCATGGTACCTGCTGAATTGTTTTCATCAGGTGCAAGTTGTTCAAGCATGGTAGTTGGTGAGGTTCGGTTATCTGAACTCAAGACGTCGAGCAACGTAGTGTCGACCTTAAACCAATACAGGGGAACCTTAGCGCCAACCTCAGGGGAACACGCTAGCAGATCATCGATACTGACACCTGAACGACTCTTTGGCGTTGGATGAAAAGTATGTCCCCAAAGTAACGATTGCTCTGATGCGATAAACGCGTTGTGATGCTGAGGTGAGTTGTCTGAGTTTAGGAACTGCTCGGTAATCAACAAACTGTTTTCCATTTGCTCGACCAACTCGTGATTGAATGGAATCGTCAGCATTTCTTTTAGGTAACTGAGTAGAAGCGTCAGGGTTTGAGTTGCGTCCAATTTGCACCAAGCTGCACCGGGCATTTTAGCCCAAGGTGTATCACTGAGCTTCACTTTTCCCAGTTTACTGGTGTACTCAACGGGTAAAACCATCAGACCATTTTTCTGAGGTTGATCTTGGTGAGGTAGGTGAATGGCCACGCGTTGGTGAGCGTTGTAGTTTCTTTTCAAAGTTTGAGGAAGAGAGGCCGAACTGTAGCGCCAATTAACCTGCTTCTTTGGTATCGCGTATTCACGTAGGTAACAGTTCACCACGCCCATTATGGTATTGAGTTGGGCTTTTTCTCGGTTTAGCAGTACTTTTTTACGATTTTGAAGAACTTGGTCTTCATCGGAATATTCACTTGGAGATAATTGAGTCTGTAACATGTTGATGTCCAAATTTTGAATGGATGATCAGCGCGATAGCCGCAATGCCACTGACCAACATAGAAAGTATGAAAGGAACCTCAAGCCAGCCCTGGCTTGATATGAAAGACGCGCTCAACCCAGCCGCAACGCCACCCCATTTAGACATAGCGTCAAAGCGCGAAAATACTCTGCCGCTTTGTCGTCGATCAATTTGGTTTGCTAACGCTTGATTCAAGCCGTGATAACAGCAAACCATGCCAAGTCCGAAAACAATACGAGCAATAATCAACACTTCTTGATAAGGAGTGAGATGCATTGCGGCACTGAGTGAAAGCAAACTAAAGCCCAGCCATAAAGTACGCTGCGCTTGATTGCGTTCAAGCTGGTGGCGATCAATCCGTTCTGAGAACAGATGAACTTTCCCTGCAAAGACGAGATAAACACCATGTGGGAGGGCATACAAAAATCCAATCCACGCTTGGCTTGTCACGCCATATTGCTGCACATAAGGTGAGAAATAAGGGAACGTGACGACCATGGCGAAAGCAAAACTGAACTGCGCGGCAAACACCCAATAAAGCGTATTTAACGAATTGACTTGGCTGCATTGAGCTTTATCCGATGCCTGATCTTTTACAATCCCCTTAGATTTCGCTAAGTCATCAATGGGTAATGTTAAGGTGATCACTAGCGCGAATAGCGGCAAAGCGGACAGCCACAGATACGCGTTCAGCGGGTTTGTTTCCGATAAACTCCAGCCAAGCCCAATCGGAGCAATAATTAGCGCCAGACGGGCAGAAAGCTGAGTTTTATTGAGTGACTTACCGAGTGCTTTCGCATCGTTGATTTGACTGGATAAGTAGCTGTTTGAGGCGGCCATGGTGCCACCAAAGGTTCCTTGAATGATAAGACCAAACACAAACATTGCGAGGTTATCGGCTAAGCCACACAGCGCGAAGCCTGCTGCAAGCCCGAGTTGAGCACGCAATAGAGATCGACGTCTGCCATATTTATCAGCAAACTGACCCCAAAAGCGCGCCGCAACGGCAGTGCAAAAGGTCGGCAAAATAAACAGTACCCCCGCCCAATCCGAAGTAATGCTTGCATCCAGTGTTGGCAATACCATCGGCAAAAACAGCGGCATTCCTAAGGCTGCAAACGCGGCGATAAAGTGGCTTAAAAGCACGCAATAGATGAGTTTGGTCATGATGGGTTAACTCACGCTCTGCTTGATGTTTTCAAGGTAAGCGTGTTGTGCTTCTTCGCTGGTTAGCCATAAAAAGTTCGGTGCTGACAAGCCATAAAATTTATTGATATCGCTTGCGCCAGATGCCTCTTTAGACAACAAGCTCCCCGAGCTCAATAGATACTTAGCGTATAGGTTGGGTGATTCAAACAACATCTCGTTTGCGAGCTTGGTGTTGTGTCCTTGTTTGTCCAACTGGCTAAGCTGTTGGGAGAGGCTATTGGCGACCATTTCATACAGGTAAGCTGACGTGGCGATTCCTTTCGTCGCCATTGCTTCCACAATCGCGGCAATGTCTAACTGCAAAGTAATCGTGGTAAACATCTGACCAAGAGCAAGCTCGCTGTCTACTGTGATGCGTTGATCTAAAAGGTGATCGCATTTTACAGGCGATTGTTGCTCAAACGTTTGGAAACGCTCTGGCCAAATACGCGCTGCATCGTTGTCTTTCATGGCTAAGGTCATCTTACCTTGCTCATCGAATGCGATGATGGCGTTCTGTTGGTTAGACTCCAAAGCGATACCGTAACGAACCCACAATGTAAGGTGCACTTTGCATAGCAGATCAACGTAATCTTTAAACCAAGTCAGTGTATCTTGCTGATAATACTGCTCGGCGAGATGTTCCAAGAACAAACGTCCATCAGGCATTGGACTAGCAAGGGCAGCCACAGGCACCAGTGCTTTGTCTTGGAAGTAGCTCCGCGGGTATTCACGCACAATATAAGCAAAGGTCTTATCGTCTCCAACATGGCCGCCATGTTTCTCATTACAATGGAAAAGCGTGCCGTGTAAGTCTTGATCTGTTTGTTCTAAGTGCGTCAATAAACGTTCAAACAAATGCCCATCATAAAGTGTGGATGGTTTAATTAGGCGAATGTTTTTAGTACCTAAAGACCGCATGATCAGCGGCACCTTGATGTGGATCTGTGGTGCTTGATTCACGACCACAGTACGTACTGATAAAGTTGGAGTCACCTCTAGATATGCAACCGGAGCTTTGATAACACCGTCAGGAAGTCCATCAAGACTCCTTAGTGTCAATGGATGTGCGGGGAATAACTCATGGCTAAGAGCAAAGTCGGCGGGCAGACCCACTTGCTCCATCGTTGGCCAACATTCAGGTGGTGGACTGGTCAATGTAACGAGTGACTTTTCGATTGCGAGCCAACGAAGTTCAAAGCTTTGTGCAAATTCTGGCGCGAATTGCTCTAGATCGTGATCGCTTAAACCGAACTTAGCACGTGCTGTCGGGTAGTAAGGGTGGTCAAGATAGGATGCGATTTGATCGGCACGTAATAGCTTTTGCTCCCAACGTTCTAGTTGAGAAATTGGCAGCATGAGTGCTTCCGAGTGCTGACTGAAGGCGCTGTCACACAATCCTTTGTGTTTTTCTGCGCATTCGAGTTCTTGCAAATAACCATCTAATAACGAATGCGAGCTTTCGTGAGCACTTGCTTTCAATAATTCTATCCAATCTTGATAGTGCTGCTGGGTTTCAACGACACCATTTCTCTCGATGAACCAACCATCACCTTTCGAGCCATCTGCTTGGCCGTATACCCAACGCTGCATGTAATAGCTCGGAGTAACGGGCAAGTAGAGTGTAAAGTCTGAACCCGAAAAAATAGCCCAAATTTGATTACGAGGATAAGAAGATAACTTGAGTGTACTCGGGAGCTGAGATTTAAATTGGCTTTGAGAAACTAATCCGAATAAATCTTCACGCAAGCAAGTATCGATTAGTCGCTGAGTGAGGTATAACGCGTTTTTATTCATGCTGTTACCTCGTTTGTTGATGTTAGGTTGAAGCGAGAGATTGCCTGTTGCAGAGCGGGTTCTAGAGTTTGACTAGAAGGGGAAACGACCGAAATTCTCGCTAAGTAATCCTTGTTGGAGAAACTTTGTTGGAACGTCTCACCAACTTTTTTAAGCACTTGCTGCTGAATGACAATATCGCCCTCCTGGTGAATGAAAGAGGTTGATGATCCTTCAATCAAACCGCTTTGTTGCGCCACTACATAGTGCACATGGGCACTGCCATCAATACGAAATGTAGGATCAAGTTTGTGACCCAAGTGAAGATTTAAGATGGTATGGAACCAACTCCCGCCACAGAGGTTATCAAGCAAAAACTCCCGGCCATCACCAATACTTCGATAGTTGATCTCGACCAGTACCGGCCCTGAATCTGTGATGATGAACTCGCTATGACAGACACCAAACCCCACCCCGAATTCTTGAAGCTGACGTATACATTCTTCTC
The DNA here is from genome assembly GCF_000272105.2 of Vibrio splendidus 12E03. GTDB lineage: Bacteria > Pseudomonadota > Gammaproteobacteria > Enterobacterales > Vibrionaceae > Vibrio > Vibrio splendidus_I. Next base: position 23,479 of record NZ_AJZD02000298.1, on the reverse strand, counting down.
GGTAGTGAACGCTGTTAATACCATTCCAACTCGCAGCGGTTTCGATGAAGTAAGGTGGCGCAGAGAGTTCTACATCAAACCCACCAAGAGCGACTAAATTTTCCCCGTCGCCAATGGTTTCGACAGTGATAAGCGGACCTTGTAAAAACGCCTCAACTAAAATGGGAGTGGTAGGGTGCTTTTGCCAAAACGTATCGCAATAGTTATCCAGCTCAGCCGCAGAATCGCAGCGTTGCACGTCTAAACTAGCCACGCCCTCCTTGGGCTTAGCAACGACAGGAAAATCGAAATCGAATACAGGAGCGCTCTCTCTACTTAACAAAACACTCTGAGTATTGGGTAACGACTTTTCGTTGAGAGCCTGACGAGTTAAGTATTTGTTTTTCGCCTTGAGCGTCACATTCCAATCTTTAGCTGGTAGGCCAAAGAACTGTGCACAGATTGCGGTTGAGGTTTGTAGGTGGTCGCTGTTGCTGAACACAGCATGAGGTTCTAGATCTTGCTCTGTGATGATTTCGATGAGTTCAAGAGGGTTGAACACATCGCACTCTAGAATTTCATCTGGATTGAAGCGGTCATCTTCATTCGCCAGTTTTAAGTGGTTGAGCTTTTGGTCTGTGACTAAAACGACGTGGTGACCCATCGCTTTTGCTGTCGGCACGAAGCCATGAGTGACTGCGTCATTCACGACATGAGTCACGATAATAATCGTAGATTTCATGGGCTTTTCCTAATTTTCTAACGTTGTTGTTACCTACTCACACATGACTTTCAAGCGGTCTCTTTCAAGGTTTAAGGAAAGAGTGTTTTGTTATAGCTTTGTTTTTATTGATTATTTTATCATTACGCTTATTGCATAAGGGAAACAAATATAGATCACAAAATTTATATTGCAAACACAAATGATATTTGTTTTCATTCGCACTACTGTGATTTTATAAACTAAAACGGAATTAGAAAATGAACATGAGATTGACCTTGTCCCCTCTTGCTTTGGCAATTGGCGGAGCCTTGGCGGCGGTGGCTGGTGTGTCAACTGCAGTGGCGGAAGAACAAGCCACTGTAGATGAAACAGTGCAAATTATTGGCCATCAATACGAAGGTTATGCAGAGCATATGCCTCAGTCAGGAACCAAAACGGATGTCGAGTGGTTAGATGTGCCACAAGCGGTATCGGTTGTTACAAAGACAGAAATGGAAGACCGTGGCGCGGTACGTTTAGTGGATGCACTTGATGGTGTCGCAGGGGTTAACAATACCCTGGGTGAGGGAAGCCGAGACCAATTTGTGATTCGTGGTTTTGATGCACTCAACGATATCTACCGTGATGGTATGCGTGATGACGGGACTATGCAATCGTACCGAAGCCTAGCGAATGTCGAACGTGTCGAAGTGGTAAAAGGCCCTGCGGGCGCACTTTATGGCCGAGGCTCCGCGGGCGGTATCATTAACTTGGTCACCAAGCGAGCTAACGGTGATAACTTCACCAACGTAAATGGCAGTGTTGGCAGCAACAATTTGTTTGTTGGTCAAGTTGATAGTTCGATGGCGTTTACTGACAAGGTCAGTGGTCGTATCAACGTGGAAAGTCGACAGTCTGATTCCTATGTAGACCATGTCGACTCTAATGATTTCTTTATTGCGCCAACAATTCGAGTGATGCCTTCTGATGGACACATTATTGATCTCGATGTCGAATATGCTCACCAAGAGTTGGTGCCATATCGTGGTGTTCCATCAAAGAATGGTAAGCCTGTCGACGTCTCTGAAAGGACGTTTTACGGTGGCACGAACGATTATCAAGAGTCGGACAGCATTCGTGTTGGCGTTAATTATGAATGGCTTTTGAATAGCGAATGGGCATGGACAAACCGCGCAGCATACAACCATATCGAACTTGAGCAAAAGGGTACACGCCAAGGGACGGTAACTGGGAATGGAGTATCTCAGAGTGTAAATAACCTCGGTTACGACCCTCGTACCACGACGACTCTTCAATCTGAGCTAGTTTGGGAAACGGATTCGAACCAAATGATGATCGGTGCGGATTATAATCAGATCAATATCGACCTAATGCTCGCAAGAGATGAAACCTTACCTCCGAAAGATATCTATAACCCTGTAGCAGGCCCAACGCCTGATCCGGGGTTTAAACCTTCCCGTGATAACACCACAACGACGACAGGTGTTTACATTCAAGACGTTTACACCTTTGGTGATCTTTCAGTGATCGGCAATGTGCGTTACGACTCGATGGAGCTTGAACAGCAAAAAGCGGGCTCAGCAAAAGAGAATCTAGACGATGACAAAGTGAGCTACCGTGGTGGTTTGGTCTACCGTCTCAACAATGATATGTCAGTGTACGCAAGCTTAGCTCGCTCATGGCAATTGCCTTACTCGGGTATTTATATCAATCCTAAATTGGCTGAATTCTTCCATACGGATCTAAAAGAAGTGGGTGCAAAAGCTTACTTACTAGATAACGCCTTGATGCTTAATGCCGCGGTCTTCCAAATTGATCAAGAGCAACCAGAAACGAATATAGACGGAGACGTTGTTAACAAGATCGAAGCTCGCCACCAAGGTATTGAGCTAGAAGCTCGCGGTCAATTTACTGAGCAGTGGGATATTTCGGTGGGTTATAGCTACCTCGATGCAGAAAACAAAGAGACAGGCAAAAAGCCGAACGATGTGTCTGATCACCTGTTTTCGCTTTGGAGCACTTATCAGCTAGACGATAACTGGCGTTTAGGTGGTGGCGTGAAATACGTAGGTGACCGTTACGCGGGTAATGATGAAGCGGTAGCTCTGGGTGACTACACCACGGTTGACTTGATGGCAGCGTACACCACGGGTCGTCACAAAGTTCAAGCGAACGCTTACAACGTGCTTAATGAGAAATACATTCTGGGTGCAACCAACGGCACGTCTGGTACTAACCAGATTGGTTACGGAGCGCCAGCCGAATTCATGCTCAGCTACGGCTATCAGTTTTAAAAGCTAATTATGTTCTAAGAATGAGTTCATTTCTAAGAGCTCTTTCTACTCTAAAAACGATTGTTTTGTTCGCTACGAATGAGTGAACAGTTGGTCTTATTTTGAGGCCATTTAGCCCATAGGGTCAAAGCGCCGATATAACCGAAAACACGGCCTTTGATCCTAACCTGCCTACTTAGGAGATTTTCATGCCTTACCAGAATTTGGATGGTAAACCCTGTACTCAATCACACCAAAAGTTGCGTCTAAGTACCCTTGCAATGGCCATCGCTTCAGTGACTTCCATGAGCGCATTTGCAGCGTCTGATCCTCAAACAACGACTATGGAAACGGTTGTCGTGACAGGTAGCTTGATCGGTAACTCAGAGCTAGAGGATGTGAAAGAGTATCCGGGAGCGCGTACCGTTCTAACTAACGAACAAATTAAAAAGACTGGCGCACTTTCGATTGATTCGGCCTTCCAAAGTGTACCGGGCATTAAGGTTCAAGACGAAACGGGTACGGGTGTATTGCCTAACATCTCGGTGCGTGGCTTGAAAGCCAGCCGCAGTGGTCATGCTCAATTTCTAATGGACGGTGTGCCACTGACTCTTGCGCCTTATGGTCATACAGGACAATCTATTTTCCCTGCGACTCTGTCGATGCTTGACCGAATTGATATCGTGCGTGGTGGCGCTGCTGTGCAGTATGGGCCAAACAACGTGGGTGGTGTGATTAACTTGGTGACTAAGCCTATTCCACACGAGTGGCAAACGGAAATCAGTAATCGCTTTAGTGTATTCGAGGGTGGCGATACGCCACTTAATGATTTTTACCTGCGCACGGGTGGCTGGTTAACCGATACGCTTGCGCTTCAAGTCGAAGGTAATTTTCTAAAAGGTGAAAGCTTCCGTGAACACTCCGACACCGATGTCAAAAACTTCCAAGCTAAGTTGCAGTGGTTACTGAGTGATACTCAAGAACTACAAGCTTTCGTGCAGCGTTATGATGCCGACACGCAAATGCCGGGCGCTTTATCGCCAGAAGATTACGAGAATGACCGTACCCAATCGAAGCGCCCTTATGATGAGTACCAAGGTAAATCGACACGTTGGAGCTTAAAGTACTTACATGATTTGAATATTGCTGATAGTGCAGAGCTAGAAGTACTGACCTTTGGCCATCGTTCTGAGCGTTTCTTCCAGTGGGGTTACAACAGTACTAAAGGTATGGAGTGGTCTGATCCGTCGCAGCCATCTACTGATATTCGTACGTCACCACGTGAATTTAAGGTGTATGGGGTAGAGCCGAAACTCGCGATGTATTTTGACGGTAATACCGTGACGCAAAATGTGATTGTGGGTGCGCGCTATGTTAACGAAGACATTGATTACAAGCTCACTCAAACATCAATTTCTAGTGGAGTAACCACAACGCCACGCGATTGGCATTTAGATACTGACGCTTTCGCAGGCTATATCAGCAATGAAATTGGCTTGTTTAATGATGTATTAAAGGTAACACCTGGTATTCGCTATGAATCAATAGATATGGCATTTTACGATCTAGGTAAGGCAGAAAAGACAAATAACAAAGTGACAGAATGGTTGCCTGGTTTAACGGTGGCGTACCATCTAACTGAACAATGGGTAGGTTATACCAATGCTCAGAAATCTTTGCGAGCACCACAAATTGCTTACATCCGTGGTAAAGGTGAAGAGGGCAGTGAACTGGCATGGAGTTATGAGTTGGGTGCTCGCTACAACCAAGATTCAACCAGTTTCAATGTAGCGCTTTACCGAATCGATTTTGAAGATCAGCTTCAATGGCAAAAAGCGACTGAAACTTTCGACAATATTGGTAAAACCCTCCATCAAGGTGTTGAACTCTCTGGTCGTTATATTCCTCAAGCGATGCAAGCTCTGAGTTTAGGCGCTGGCTATAACTACTTAGATGCAACGATCGAGGAAGAGGGTGCAAACAAAGGTAATCAACTTCCATATACGTCTAAGCATCAATTTAGCTGGGATGCGACTTACGCCTTTAGCAAGGTAGATACTACTTTATCTGGTTACTACTTTAGCGAATCTTATTCTGACAATGCGAATACAAGTGCCGAAGATGCAACGGGCGCGACAGGTAAAGTGCCTGCCTACATGGTCTGGAACTTCAACCTAGGTTCGGATTTGTACAAGGATGAAAACAGTAAGCTGCGCATGAACTTTGCGGTGAACAACCTGTTTGATGAGGACTATTACTTCCGCGGTATTGATACCAGCCCGGTTGGTCGTTATCCAGCACCAGGGCGCTCTTACACTTTGGATCTGAATTATCAGTTCTAATACGTAATTTATTGAAAGTAATAACGAATAAAAGTCGCCAATACTCTTGGCGGCTTTCACGGTTCTAGCGTTTAAGGAAAATTAAATATGGAAAACAGCTCCCGACTCTTGTTTTCGAATCCATTGCAGCTGTCGAACGGACTGCTGTCATTTAATCGGCCGTTTTTATTCAGCAGGATAGCAATAACCTTAGCTTTGCTGATTTTAAGCTTGTTCTCATTCTCCAGTTCAGCACAAACAAGGGTCATACAAGACGAGCAGGGTCAGTTTGAGATAGCGACTACCCCGCAACGTATTGTGGTGTTGGAGTTTTCATTTGTAGATGCACTCGCTGCGGTGGGTGTTTCTCCTGTTGGTGTCGCGGATGACAATGATGCTTCGCGAGTGATTCCGGCGGTGCGTGAATTGGTTCAACCATGGGAATCGGTTGGTATGCGTTCTCAGCCAAGCCTAGAAGCCATTGCGGTATTAAAGCCTGACCTGATCATTGCAGATGCAGAGCGTCATCGTACGGTCTATCAAGATCTACAACGCATCGCGCCAACTCTACTGCTTAAAAGCCGTGGTGAGACTTATCAAGAGAATTTGGAGTCTGCGCTCAAAATTGGTATCGCTCTCGATAAGCAATCATCAATGGGACAACGAATTCAACAACATCAACAGGCCATGGCTGAATTTAAAAGTCATTTCTCGCTCAAACAAACCGTCCAATTCGCTGTCGTGTCGGATAAAGGTATGTGGTTACATAGCCCTGCATCTTACGCAGGGGGCGTGCTGACCACATTAGGCATTGCGAGCCCTATTGTGAAACCAACAGAGAAGGCATATTTACCAACCAGCTTTGAGTTGTTGTTGAAAACCAATCCGGATTGGTTGCTCCTTGGTGCTTACTCTCATCCAAATATTGTTGATGATTGGCAGAAAAATCCGCTATTCAATGTACTTACCTCTGCAAAAAAACAGCAAGTTGTAGAAGTGTCACCAGCACTTTGGTCATTGAACCGAGGCATGTTAGCGGCAGAACAAATGGCGAAAAATCTTGAGCAGATCTTGGATCCATCATGAGTACGATGTTGTTCTCTAAAAGTAAGCGATTCTGGCCAATACTGTCGTGGCGAGTCATATTATTTACGGCATTAGTGTCGTGTTTGGCACTGTCTGGTTACGCGGCCTCGATGACTGGGTGGTCTAATTTCTCTTTAACATTGAGTGACTTGATTCACTACTGGTTTGCGTTTGATGAAAACAATATGACTCATCAAATATTGGCGACGCTAAGAGCACCAAGAGCTTATGCGGGGCTATTGATTGGTGCGAGCTTGGCAGTCGCTGGGTTATTGATGCAAGGTTTGACGCGCAATCCACTCGCGTCTCCGTCGATTCTTGGCATTAACGCTGGCGCAGCCTGTTTTATGGCGTTAGCTGCAATAGGCATACCTGTGGTTAGTGATTTAAACCCAATCCTTAATGCGGTTCTTGGTGCATTGCTAAGCGGCGGTGCCGTGATGCTCCTCGGTGGTTTTTTCTCTGCACGTTCTCATCCGCTACGTTTGGTTCTCGCGGGTATAGCCATTACTGCGTTATTGCTCGGACTGACACGAGCGGCGCTGATTCTTGCTGACGATATGGCCTATAGCGTCTTGCATTGGCTTACTGGCTCACTGTCTAGTGTGGATGATGAACAATGGCGAATGTTGTGGCCGCCCATAATTGTTGGGCTAGGGTTAGCTATTAGCTTGGCGCGTAACCTTAATTTACTGGCGCTTGGTGAGGAGGTTGCGGTTGGGCTAGGCAGCAACATCCGCCTTACGCGATTCATTTGTAGTGTGACCATTGTTTTGCTGGCGGGCGCGAGTGTCGCTATTGCCGGGCCTATTGGCTTTGTCGGATTGTTAATTCCCCACTTAGTTCGTCCTATGGTTGGGCACAATTACCATTTACTGATTCCTATTTCCGCATTGGCAGGCGCAGCATTGGTCTCTTGGTCAGATGCGCTGTCTCGAGCGATTGCTTTCCCGACTGAAACACCCGTTGGTGTTATTACTGCTTTGCTCGGAACACCTTGTTTTATTTTGATTGCGACGAGGAGATCTTAATGCACCATTACACTAAGATAGTTTTGTTATCAGGGATTCTCATATTAGTGGCATCCGCAGGTTTGTTTGTCGGCGCAGCTTCGCTTTCTGTTTCTCAATTCATCGAACATTTGGTCGCGTTTTCCAGCGACGACTTTGTTATCCATCAGTATCGGCTACCACGTATGTGGCTCGCGATAAGCGTGGGTGCAGGGTTAGGGCTTTCAGGGGTATTAGTGCAAGGCGTGATACGTAATCCGTTAGCATCGCCTGATCTTATGGGTATTAGCGCTGGGGCAGGACTTGCTGCGACAGCGAGTTTAGTTTGGTTCCCCAATGCACCAGTCAGTGTGCTTCCGGTTGTGGCGATGTTCGGTGGGGTATTGGCTGCTGGGCTGGTTTTTGTATTGGCCTGGTGGTCAAGGCCAACACCCGCCAAATTGGCGCTGATTGGTATTGCGGTGAGTGCGTTTCTGGCCAGTTGTATCGACTTCTTGCTAGTCACCAACCCAATAGAGATCAACACGGCCATGGTGTGGCTAACAGGCAGTCTTTGGGGCAGAAATTGGCAGCAAGTCCCGTATATTTGGAGTGCACTGCTCTTGTTGTTACCCATGGCATTATGGCTTGCTTGGCGATTAGATGTGATGGGGCTTGGCGAGGAAAGTGCAACCACATTGGGTACTAAGCCAAAACAGATTCAGGCTCTCGCTTTATTGGCCGCTGTATTGCTTGCCAGTGTTAGCGTTTCTGTTGCGGGAACAATAAGTTTTGTGGGTTTATTGGCACCTCACTTAGCACGCTTGTTGTTTGGACATAATCATAAGTTGTTAATCCCAGCATCTGCACTGGTAGGGGCAATTCTGGTTACAGGCGCTGATGGGTTGGCCAGAGGTCTACAACCACCTATTGAATTGCCAGCAGGCGTTCTCACGTCTGTGATTGGCGCGCCATATTTCATCTTTCTTCTCTATCGTTATCGAGGTTGGTAACTATGCTTAAAACGCAGAATCTTTCCGTCGCGTACGGCAAACAAACGATCATACCGAACCTGTCGGTTTCTATCCCTAAGGGAAAAATCACCGCATTGATAGGACCTAACGGGTGCGGTAAATCCACCTTATTAAAGACGTTAGTAAGAATTAACAAGCCAGTGGCTGGAGAGGTGTTGTTTGAAGACAAACCGCTATCAAGCTACTGCGATAAAGCGCTCGCTCATTCGTTGTCACTTCTTCCGCAAATCTTGGTCAGCCCGGAAGGGATCACGGTCAGAAAATTGGTCGAATATGGCCGTTCGCCCTATGTATCCCATTGGGGAAGGTTAGGACAGGACGATCAAAGGATTGTCGAGCAAGCAATGCGAGATATAGGTGTGCTCGAGTTTGCTGATAAGCCTATTGAGTCATTGTCTGGTGGCCAGCGTCAAAGAGCATGGATTGCGATGGTAATTGCGCAAGATACGGATGTCGTGATGTTGGATGAACCGACCACATACCTTGATATGTCTCACCAGGTGGAATTAATGAACCTGATGCAACAGATGAATGCTAAAGGGAAAACGGTGGTTGTTGTGTTGCATGACCTGAACCAAGCCAGTCGTTATTGCGACCATTTAGTGGTTTTGGAAAAGGGACGCTTAATCGCAGAGGGCTCGCCTGATGAAGTGATGACCGAAACCATGCTCAGTAACGTATTTGATCTCAAAGCGAGCGTGTTTCGAGACCCTATTTCAAATACACCAATGTGTGTCGCGATTTAGGAGGCTATCAGACAGCTGGAAAGGATGGATACTTATTCCTTAATACCTTTGGTTTTTGGTAATAAGTATTCGGAAACTTTATTCCAATGATGCCGATTAAATGGAAGAAGTTCTTTAGTCTAGGGAACAGAGCATCTCTCGATGTAGAGGTGAATCAGTCCAATTCATAATATCTGCGGCTTAACCGCCGCGTATTGCAAAGACGAAACGTGCTAGATGAAAGAAAAGCGAACCTAAGTGGTTCGCTTTTTGTTTTTTATCCGATCTTTCCGCTCAAAACTGATAGTTTTTCCATAACTTCCGTACGGAGTCTTCGGGGTCATTGACCTGTTTCGATGTAACATCAAATTGCATTGTTGGTCGTTCCGATAAGTTGTAAGGAGACCAATCAGCTTTACTTGTCTTGATGAACGTTAGCCATTGATTGTGCATGGCATTAATAAGTTCAACTGGAGGCTGTGAGCCGACAAATGTTTTTGTTTGTTCGTTGTTAGTGGTATTAAACACAAACGGTACGTCAACAAAGTGCGCGGCTCCTAAGTGGCCATCAAACGCTGGTGACATCCAAGAAAAGTTATAATGCCAAACTTTGTTGTCGTTTTTAGTTAACTGTTGAGCAATGTGAAGTGCTGGCATTCTAAACGTAAAATCAGATTGGATGTCGGCAAAAGTGTCTCCAATAGATTTTCCGGTGTCTTTTGTTGAATACACATCAGCAGGGCGACCTTCCAGTGACAAGTCAGACAATAGTAGCGACTTCGTTTGTTCGGTCGTATTGTTTACGGCACCACTTGGTACCAAGTAGAGTCGTGATTCTTGATCTGTGCTACCAACGATGACGGGAATAGAAGGTGAAGCTTTGGCGAGATCTTTCATTGGAGACTCGACAATGATATCCCCATCAACAACGGGCAAGAATGCGGTGCCTCCCCACGACAGCATTCCCCATTTGTCACGATCTTGTATGGTATAGCCCATATCAATAACGTTCTTAACTAATTCAGGAAATGGGACTGTAGATAAACCTTCAACGGTGGCTGGGATATTAAGTTTTTCAGTATAGCTTTGTGTGATTTTATCAGCTTCTTTTTGGGTTAAAAATGCCATTGGAGGGCTTTGCATAATGGCTTTTTGGAATAGGCCTTCGGCTTTTTCGGTACCTAATAAAATGGCAACACTTTCTGCCCCGGCTGATTGACCTGCGACCGTCACTTGGCTAGGGTCTCCACCAAAATCTTCGATGTTATTTTGTACCCATTTAAGAGCCATGATTTGATCAAGAATGCCGCGATTATCCGGTGTGCCTTTAAGGTGCATGAAGCCATCAACGCCTACGCGATAATTGATCGTTACAACGATCACGTTGTTCTTCGCAAAGCTTGTACCATCATAAGCCAACTCTGCAGCGTCTTCTCGGATAAAAGCACCGCCTGGGATCCACACCATGACAGGCAGCTTTTCATTTGATGCCTTGTTGTTGGCAGCAATGGCGTTAGTAGGTGTCCATATGTTCAGAGTAAGATGTTCGGGAGCCCCCACCAAGGTGATGTTTTTACCTCGACTTGGTTGTGGAACGGGTTGACCTGCTTTTGTTGCATCTAATATTCCACTCCAAGTTTCGTATGCTTGCGGAGCTTGAAAACGGCGATCTGCCGTAAAAGGGTTCTGCGCATATGGAACGTCATAAAATGTAGTCACACCATCATGGTTGCTTCCCATAAGTTTACCAGACTCAATAATTGCTACCGTTGAGTTTTCAGCATTTTGAGTCTGGGCAAATAGTGTATTACTTTGAATTAAACCTGCACTGAGGCATGCGACTAGTACCATTGTTTTTTTCATTTCATTCGGCTCGGTATTGGAATAGAAGGTCAGTATAAAACCTAGTTTGAAGTTGATATATATGCTATACGTCAATAGATTGTTGCATAAATCGAACTATTGAGGGTATATGGATAGAATTGTTTCAATGGAAGTTTTCGTTTCTACTGTCGATCTAGGAAGCCTGACGGCAGCATCTGAGGCTTTAGGAATGTCACGATCCATGGCGACTAGGCATATAACCGCGTTGGAAAAGTCTTTAGGTGTATGTTTACTGTATCGCTCAACAAGAAGCTTAGGTATCACTAACGCCGGTCGTGATTTATTGCCTTTCTGCCAGAATATTTTAGAGCAGAATGCCCAACTATATAGCTTAGCCCAAGAACAAAACTCTCAACCTAAAGGAAGGATTTCACTGGTTACTAGCATTTCGTTTGGTCAGGGTTATCTTGCCCAAGCTATTGAACAATTCATGCTTAAGTACCCTGATATTGAAATCGATCTCACGCTGTCGAATCAGTCACTGGATTTGATAAAACATGGAGTTGATATGGCAATCGAGTTGAGCAATGACCTTCCTGAATCTTTAATTGGAAAGAAATTGGCTGATTGTCCATCGGTGGTTTGCGCTTCCCCTCAATATCTAGCAGAGCATGGGGCTCCTTTATCTCCCGAAGATTTGCTCGATCACAATTGCTTGATCCACAAACGAATAGGCAATGATTGGCTGTTTGTTTCTAAAGCCGATTCTAAATCTGCTCAGCCTATTAATGTAACGGTCACAAGTAACTATTCTGTAAATGATAGTTCCATACTTCTTAATGCTGCGATTAATGGCAAAGGTATAGCGTGTTTACCTCTGCCTTTTATTGACAATGAAGCACAAGCTGGATCTCTGACTATTCTGCTAACAGACTGTCAAGTGAACCCTGTTGGCATATGGGCGCTGTATCCCTCAAGACAATACCAGCCTAAGTTACATCGATACTTGTTGGATTTTCTACAACAAGACTTATCGTTGAAGCACGAACAAGTCGACTCTATTTATTCATGAGGTTGTTTGTCGCTTAGCTTAAAGCATGTGAATTAGTAAGCTCGGTGCCAAAGAATTCACCTTAGAGAAGGTCGTCTAAACTTAAAGCTTGTATCGCAGAAAATACGACAATTTGGGCTCTAAAGACGTTCTCGAAATAAATGCAAATTAGTGCTTTACCTCAACTTAACTTGAGGTATTAGGATGTGCAACGTTGCTTACGAAAATACTTTAAGGAGAGAAGAATGATCCAACTTGAACATGTGAATTTAGTCGTTAAGGACATCCCTGAAATGCTGACTTTCTATAAAGCGGCGTTTCCACACTGGTACGTTCGTGATGAAGGAAAAGGCGAATGGTCAGGTAAGCCACGTAACTGGCTGCATTTTGGCGACGAGTACCAATACATAGCAATAAGTGATCACGGTGAAGGTGAAAATAGAGATTTGGCTGGGCATTCTGTTGGTCTCGCACACTTCGCTTATGTGACCAATAATATCGAAAGTGTCACTCAACGCCTTGTTGATGCGGGCTTTCCAATTGCCAAACCCGGTGCCGAAGAACCTTATCGAAAAAACGTCTACTTTGTGGATCCGGCTGGTTTTGAAATTGAGTTCGTTGAATACCTGAGCGATGATCCCAAGCTACGCAACGCCACGTAATAAAACTCGTTAACCGAGTTGGTGTGTTAGAGCGAGTTTGTTCGAAATAAAACGTTTAAGAAAGGGTGTTAGGAAGACTTACAGAAAAGGGCATTGTGGAATATTCCGCAATGCCCTTTTTAGATCTATTTATTAGCTGATATTGAGCGGGTTACTTATTTAGCCTTGAACGGCACTAATAGCTGTTTACCAAACACATTAATCAGCGCGCCAGTCACAATCAGGCTACCGCCTAGATAAGTCCAAACCGATGGGATTTCATTAAAGATCCACACGCCTAACAGTGCCGAGAAGACGATCTGAACGTAAGAGTAAGCCGAAGCTTTACCCGCTGCTTGAGTCTGCATCGCTTTGGTTAAACCGTATTGACCTATTTGAGTGAAGATCCCGACTAGCACAAGCATCATGGTTAGGAATAGGCTAGGCCATACAAAGTCGTTCCAGATAAGAGCTGTTGATATTGGCAGAGCAACCAGAGGGAAGTAGAAGATGATGACAGAGCTGTCTTCCGTTTGGCTAAGCTTTCTCACAATCACATAAGCAATTGAGCTACCAAATGCGCCACATAACGCCACCATAATGCTAAATAGTGGTAACTCGCTGCTCGCGCCACTGTTCATACTTGGTTGTACCATCACTAATAATCCCGCTAGGCAGAACGCAATGCAGATCATGGTCGATTTTTGGACGCGTTCTTTCAGAAATAACACGCCAAGTAGGGCGGTAAATACAGGATGAACGTATTGTAGAATGGTCGCTTCGGCTAATGGCAAAGTGGTCACAGCGTAGTAAACACACATCAAGGCTGCTGTACCAACTGCGCCTCGAACAAGCAACAAAGGTTTGTTATTTCCCCAGATCGAAATGCCTTTTCGCTTAACGTCGATATAACTGATGATCAAAGACACCAAAGCCCTTGCTGCAACAATTTCGAATACAGGTATGCCGTAGTTGCTGATGTATTTCACACACGCAGACATCAGTGCGAATCCAAAAGCAGAGAGGATCATGAACCTAACCCCAACAGGGATCATTGAAAAAGAGAAAGAAGGCATAAAAATATCAATCGGTTGAGGGAGCAGGAATCATAACTTAGTTTAGAAGAGCCGACCAAAGTCTTTGTCCTGTTCTGGTCAACTTGATTCAATTAATTCTCATTTCAGATCGATTCGTTTTTATCTCACATAAGATCGGTTATAACTCAATTTTATAAAATCAACATCAACAGAAGGTGACGCTAATTCAACTCTGATTTATCGGTCGTTTTAATTGTCGTTCTTAGTCATATCATTCTCGTGAATTTATAATAAGAGATATGTTCTATGAAACCAATCAATACCCTACTCATATCCACGCTCGCGCTTTGCTCTTTTAGTTCAGCCACTTACGCCGACACCATTTTGCATGCTTTCAACTGGAAATATTCAGATGTGACAGCCAACGCCGATCAAATTGCACAAGCTGGCTATAAGAAGGTGTTGGTTGCTCCAGCAATGAAATCCAGCGGCAGCCAATGGTGGGCGCGTTACCAGCCACAAGATCTGCGTACCATTGATTCTCCTTTGGGCAATAAACAAGATTTAGCCGCAATGATCGCCGCACTAAAAGCTGTGGGCGTTGATGTTTACGCTGATGTGGTGCTGAACCATATGGCGAATGAAAGCTGGAAGCGAAGTGACTTGGATTACCCAGGTACTGAAGTGTTAAACGATTATGCTAGCCGTTCAAGCTACTATGCTGACCAAACTCTGTTTGGCAACCTAGCACAAGGTTTTGTCTCGGCTAACGATTTCCATGCCGCAGGCTGTATTACTGACTGGAACGATCCTGGCCATGTTCAGTACTGGCGTTTATGTGGTGCCGATGGTGATGTGGGGCTTCCAGATCTCGAACCAAATAACTGGGTGGTTTCACAACAGCGTTTGTATCTGAAAGCGCTAAAAGATATGGGCATCAAAGGTTTCCGAATTGATGCGGTGAAGCACATGAGCCAATATCAAATCGATCAGGTATTCACGTCTGAAATTACTGCGAACATGCATGTGTTCGGTGAAGTGATTACTAGCGGTGGAGCAGGGAACAGTGGCTACGAATCGTTCTTAGCGCCTTACCTGAATAATACTAATCACTCTGCTTACGATTTCCCGTTGTTTGCATCGATTCGATCGGCGTTCTCAATGGGCGGTGGTTTGAATCAGTTGCACGATCCAAAAGCGTACGGCCAAGCACTCGATGACAACCGTTCGATCACCTTCGCGATCACACATGACATTCCAACCAACGACGGCTTCCGTTACCAAATTATGAACCCACAAGATGAGCAGCTTGCTTACGCTTATATCCTTGGTAAAGATGGTGGTACGCCGTTGATCTACAGTGATGATCTACCGGATTCTGAAGATAAGGATAACGGTCGTTGGGGCAATGTTTGGAATAGCTCGAACATGAAGAATATGCTGAGCTTCCATAACGCGATGCAAGGTAAATCAATGACGATGATTTCGAGCGACCAATGTACTTTGCTATTTAAGCGTGGCAAAGAAGGCGTTGTTGGAATTAATAAGTGTGGAGAAACGCGTGGCGTGACGGTTGATACCTACCAACATGAGTTCAATTGGCATGTTCAATACAAAGACGTATTAAGCAGCGCGACAGAAACCATTTCTTCTCGCTACCATACGTTCAATCTACCACCGCGCAGTGCACGTATGTTTAAGCTTTAATGCTTATTCTCTAGAGCGAACACCACTGGTAAAAAGCATAAGCCGTAGCAAGTTCTGCGGCTTATTTGTATCTAAGCTTAAGGCTTATCGTTACTGTTGATCGCTAATAACACCAAACCAATGATTTTGATGGGAGAGCGCTTTCAACAATTCGATCTCTTTTGCAGTCTCTCCTTTAAGCCAATCAATGAGATCATTGATCACAGGCGAGTGAGTGCGCTGGTGGATGAAGTAAGTCCACGCACTGTTCTGGATCTTGGCATTTTCTGGGCAATACAAGAAACCACGTTGCAGATCCTGCAAAACCAAAAGCAGATCTGTCACCGTGACGCCTTCACCAGATAAGCACGCACTGAGCGCCATATCCAAAGATAAGAAGCTGGTATTTCTGACGGGCTTTTTCGGTGGCGATTCGACATCGGCCAACCATACTTTCCAATCATGATGATCTAAGGTCGGGTGGAGCCTTGGCATGGTTAAGATCGAATCGAGGTCGGTGCCTTTCTTAGTCAAACCAACAGCATTCGTTAAACTCGTAGAACAGACTGGCGCCATAAACTCTTCACGTAGGAAGGCGATATCAGGTGTGTTGTCGTATCGTTTTTTAAATCGAGTATGGAAGATCAACAAGTCGTACTCGCTGCTGTTGATCGCTTCATCCTCTTCAATCACAGGAACGATAACGATCTCGTAATCAGAGTAACGCTCGTTTAATTCGCGAACCTTAGAGATCAACACCCGTGTAGCAAAGCTCAAGGTCGCTTTAATTACTATGCGCTTCTGTTTTGGCTCACTCCAAGAGGCGATCACCGATTCGATATTGTCGTAGCTTTCACGCAAAGCCACATACAAATCATGACCTTGTACCGTTAATTCGATGGCTCGATGCTTACGAATGATCAGCGATGCGTTCAGCTCATCTTCAAGCTGTTTGATCTGACGGCTGATTGCACTCTGTGTCACGTTGAGTTCATCGGCAGCCAACGTAAAGCTCATCAGCCTTGCAGCCGCTTCGAAGGCTTTTAAGCCATTATGTGAGGATGGCAAGCTAGGATATGGGGTCATAATTCGTTCGCATGAGTTTTTGGAATGTTAGAGTCGCAAATTTATCAATTGAACGCTAGCCCCATCGATCGTATTTTGGGCGAAATTAACTGAGGCGCTCATGAAAAAAATACTCACTCTTGCATTCCCTTTGATCATTTCACAGCTGATCTCCATGGCGTTAGTCCTTACTGATGTTTGGATGATGTCGCGTATCAGTGTGTCAGCCCTTGCGGCTGGTGGATTAGGCGCCTCTATCTACTTTTTCATCTTCATTATTGCAAGCAGCACCGTGGGTTGTGTCGCGAACTTGATTGCGATTGCTTATGGTCAGCGAGTAGCTCGCCCTGAGTTTGGTAATACTCAAATCAGATTGGCTGTGAAAGGCGCAACCATGTTGGCATTCGTGCTCAGTGTGACCTTAATGGCCAGCTTCTGGTTTGCTCCGTTGGTATTAGAAGCAGCCAAACAGCCGCCAGAAGTGATCACTTTAGCCATGGAATATGTCCATGCTTTGAAGTGGGTGATGTTGCCTTCGCTTATCTTATTGGTGCTTCGCGGCTTAACCAGCGCGTTTGGCAATGTGCGTTCTATTCTGGTGATGTCTATTATCACCGTAATTCTGAATGTGCCAGTCAGCTACTTCTTAACCTTCCAATTAGACATGGGACTAACAGGTTTAGGCTTAGGTACGGCTATCGCAGCATTTATCGTGATGGTTGGATACACGGTTTGGGTATTCAAGCGTGACGAATTCAAGCAGTTCGCCCCTTGGTTAAATACAGAAGAGTACTCAATCAAGTTGATGAGCCCGCTTTTAATGATGGGTTTACCTATCGGCTTGGCAGCATTACTTGAGCATGGCCTTATTTACGGCGGCACCTTAATGGCGGGCACGATCAGTATTGCTTCGTTAGCCTTGCACCAAATCCTTCTGCAATGCTTAAGCTTTACTTGGAACTTCAATTTCGGCTTCTCACAAGCTGCGGCGATTTTAGTAGGTCGTGATTTCGGTGCGGGTAACTACGAAGGGATCAAAAGAACCTCGATTCAAAGCTTCATATTGGTGTCGGTGTTGAGTGTGGCGTTGTCGGCTGTGTTTATCATATGGCCTGAGATGATCGCTTCTATCTTCAAGTTAGACGATGGTACGGGGGCAATGACCTCACTATTGGCTTCTGTTATTTGGGTAGTGGCGCTGTGCTTTATCGTTGATGCTTGGCAACTGCTGGCGATTAATCTGCTAAGAGGCATGAAGATTGTTTCTATGCCAACCGTGATGACAGCCATTGGTTACTGGGCGTTTGGCCTACCTGCCGCTTGGTATTTGATGCCAAAATTTGAATTGGCAGGGATCTGGGGTGGAATCGGTGTTGGTTTGGGCGTGACAGGTATTCTGCTGCTTATCCAACTGATGCGTGTCATTCAAAGGAACAGCAAGTGCCCGGATCTATCGAATCATGTTTATACGTGATTTGCTTGTGATGCTCGCCTTTACCATGGAACCTTGAACGATAAACTTTGTATTGCTGACCGAGAACTATCAATTACCAACAATGACCTATAAGCCCTGAATTGCGTACTTCGTAATTTAGACCTTGGTCTTACAGAAACTGAGCGTAAAGGTGACTAGAATGATTTGAGTTGCTCACCGTTTTATCAAGGAATACACAAATGGAAGTTGGATTGTTCTGGGCTGAAAAAGGAATGTTAGTGCTTGGCGCACTGTTTGTTTTGACGAGTATGATGCAGTACGGAAGACGCAGTAGCGATTGGAAAGGCGTGATTACGATGTTCTACAAGCGTATCCCAATGAACATAGCTGAATACAAATGGTACCGTCTGGGTATCGCTCTACTGGTATTTGCTGTGATCATACGTTTCGCATTACTGATTCTATGGCCTACATATCAGTTCTAGTTCTTTAGACTATCTCTCTTATCATGGGCATATAAAGCCGCTCAATGAATGAGTCAACCGAGCCTTAATAAACTCGCTTGTTAAGGCTGCTGTTAAATAAAATAGTGCTATTACTCTACAGTAAGGATTGGCTATTACCTTTGTAGCATATTGTTTTTCATGAAGAATAATGCGAAATACTAGCTTACCTACCTGTTTCATCATTCTTACTAATAATCTGCACATAAATCCATTCACCCCGTACCTGATACCATAATGTTCTGTTACACTCGTTCGAATTAGCTTTAATTTGTCAGTGGTGCATTTATGTCGTTCCCAGTTCTTATATGTGATGATTCTGCGTTAGCAAGGAAGCAGATGGCTCGGTCACTGCCTAGTTCTCTAAATGCAGATATAACTTTTGCTGTTCATGGGCTTAATGCACTTGAAGAGCTCGCTCAAAACCAATTCAAACTGATGTTCCTTGACCTCACCATGCCGGAATTAGATGGCTATGGCACATTGGAAGAGATGCAACGTTTAGGTGATACCACGCCTGTTGTCGTTGTTTCTGGTGACATACAACCAAAAGCGCAACAGAAGGTGATGGATCTCGGTGCTAAAGCATTTTTGCAAAAACCGATCGATAAAGAAGCGTTAAAAGCGATTTTACGTGAGCATGTTGAGCCGCCAAAACAGCCTCAGATCATTACTCCAACCGCCTTAGAACTGCCAATACTGCGCCGTCGCGATATTTATATGGAAGTCGCGAACGTAGCAATAGGCCGTGCTGCTGATGCACTGGCTCGTCACTTTAATGTATTTGTCCACTTACCACTTCCGAACGTCAACATCTTCGAAGTGAGCGAATTGCACATGGCGCTTCGTGACCTAGCCGACAACGACCAAGTGTCGGGTGTTTGCCAAGGCTTCAGCGGAGAAGGCATTGCAGGCGAAGCATTAGTCTTACTGAGTGATTCCAGCGTGAGCGATCTTAAGAAGCTCATGAAAGTGCCAACCGAAAGCGAACAGCTTGAAGAACTAGAACTGCTGATGGATGTTTCGAACATCTTAGTCGGCTCATTCTTGAATGGGTTAGGGGAGCAATCTGAGGTTCGTTTCTTCCAGAGTTCTCCGGTTCTGCTAGGGCAACACATCTCGATTGATTCTGTCATTGAAAATACCAGCGGCTCGTTTAAGAAGACCATGACCTTTGAAGTCAGCTACAACATTGATGGCACTTCAATCCGTTGTGATCTTCTATTTATGTTCGTTGATGAGTCTCTGCCTCTTCTAGACAACAAATTGGCCTACCTAATGGAGGAGTTTTAATATGCTGAATCTTCCTGCTGAATTTGAACAGTTCCACTGGATGGTGGACATGGTTCAAAACGTCGATATGGGGCTGGTGGTCATTAACCGTGACTTTCAGGTACAAGTTTGGAATGGCTTCATGACGCACCATAGCGGCAAGCAATCGCACGATGCGATCGGTAAGTCTATCTTTGAGTTATTCCCTGAAATCCCTGAAGAGTGGTTTAGGCTCAAAACCAAGCCAGTCTACGACCTAGGTTGCCGTAGCTTCATTACATGGCAACAAAGGCCTTATCTGTTTAAGTGCCGTAATGTTAGGCCTGTAACCCAACAAGCTGACTTCATGTATCAAAACGTGACGTTAAACCCAATGCGCTCACCAACAGGGCAAGTCAGCTCATTGTTCTTGTCGATTCAAGATGCGACCGCTGAAGCGTTAGTCTCTCAAAAGAACTAGATCGCTCTATTCGCCAAACAACGCTTTCCTATACGCGTATTAGCATCAGTCTAATCAGCGAATAAAAATGGCTAAGGTTAATTACCTGAGCCATTTTTTTTGCTTTTTATTCTTCAAATCTAATCTTCCCCCTCACTTTTCACGTCAACCCATCCTCTTTTTCTATGCGCTTTACTCAATATTCCAGGTTACATGAACGACCGAGAAGCCACCAAACGTGCTTTCGGAACGGCAATGCTACGGGTGAATAGAATTAAGATTTATAAAGTTTGAGTTTGAAAGCATTATTTAATGGAGTGCGAGGGCTGAATTTTCAAACCCAAGTGAATCTTGGTCTCTAGATCGAGTCGCTATCACTCTACTTTTCCAAGTGACCGCAAAACAAAAACGTCACGAGATTGGCCAATTTGGTCAAAAACAGATAAAAATTAGAAAAAAATCGAATTTATTTAAGAAAAAAGGCATTTTTTTGTTGGAGAAAAGTGTGGTTTTTATGTGATTTCGAGGCACTTTCTTCACATTATTGCTTTATGAGGGGGACATTACGTAAAAAAGGGAGGAAAACGATTGCGCAATAAACCAACAACGTTTGCTCGAATGGTTCGCTAAGTTATTAATTAGTAAGAATTTAGTGGGAAAGTGTAGCTAGGGAAGTTTTAGCAGATATGGAATCTTTGAGAGGATAGCATAAAAAAAAATGAAATATCAGACTTGCTGTTACTAAATCACGACCTATAATGCTGAAAACCGGAGCGTCTGCCAACGCTCCGGTTTTTTTGTGTCCGAAGAAAAGTAAACTCGTCTGCCAACGGTTTTACTACGCATTTCGCGAGAGACACATAATTTTATGAATCAAGGAAAACACCATGCGTATCGAACAAGAACTTAAGTTAGGTTTCAAAGATGTACTCTTCCGTCCGAAGCGTTCTACCCTTAAAAGCCGTTCTCAAGTTGAATTAACCCGCGATTTTACATTCAAGCATAGCGGTCGTCAATGGTCTGGTACTCCAGTAATTGCAGCTAACATGGATTCGGTAGCAAGCTTTGAAATGGCAGCTGCTCTAGCAGAGCACGGTGTTATGACTGCAGTACACAAGCACTACACAGTAGAGCAGTGGGCTGAGTTTGCTAAAACAGCAGACAAGAAAACACTGAACAACGTTTTTGTATCAACAGGTACGTCTGAAGCTGAGTTCGAGAAAGTTAAGAAGATCATGGCGCTTAGCGAAGAGTTTGTATTTATCTGTATTGATATCGCTAACGGCTACTCAGAGCACCTTGTTGAGTTCGTACAGAAAGTACGTGCTGAATTCCCGACTAAAGTTATCTCTGCAGGTAACGTTGTAACAGGTGACATGGTTGAAGAGCTAATTCTAGCGGGCGCAGACATCGTTAAGGTTGGTATCGGCCCTGGTTCTGTTTGTACTACACGTGTTAAAACAGGCGTAGGTTACCCTCAACTTTCTGCAATCATCGAGTGTGGTGACGCGGCACACGGCCTTGGCGGCATGATCATCGGTGACGGTGGCTGTTCATGTGCGGGTGACGTATCTAAAGCGTTCGGCGGCGGTGCTGACTTCGTAATGCTAGGCGGCATGCTAGCTGGTCATTCTGAGTCAGGCGGTGAAGTTGTAGAGCAAGACGGTAAGCAATACATGAAGTTCTATGGAATGTCGTCTCAGTCGGCTATGGACAAGCACTCAGGTGGTGTTGCTAAGTACCGTGCTGCGGAAGGTAAAACTGTTTTACTTCCATACCGTGGTTCAGTTCACAACACAATTTCTGACATCCTTGGTGGTGTACGTTCAACTTGTACATACGTAGGTGCAGCAAAGCTTAAAGAGCTAACTAAGCGTACGACTTTTATCCGTGTACAAGAGCAAGAGAACAACGTATTCGGTAAAGAGTAATCTGAACGAATTCGAATAGTTTGAAAATCAAGAGCCGCTTTTTAGCGGCTCTTTTTTTGTTTGGGACTTATAAAAACATTATTTAGTGGGAATGTATCAAGACCGGAAGTCGTATATTTTTTATCCCTTTAATATCAACAATTTAGTAAAGGTTTAAATGTGTGTTACGTACACGCATTGTGATATCATAGAGACATAATTCCCTGCAGTTTTTTGTATGAACCAGTTAAATAAACACAACACTTCTCTTCGTGATTTACTTGAACTAGAAGAAAACCAATTAGATTCCAATATCTTAAGCTCACTAGTCGACCTTGATTCTATCGATCTCGTCTTAAGGGAATGCTTAACTATTGATGAAATGAGGGAAGCTGGAAGTTTTTTTACTGGTTCGGAATTGGCGGCATCAGCTGTAAATGCCTTTCAGTCACCTATAACGTTCGATTCTGTGGTATTGGACCCAACGTGTGGCGCTGGTAATTTGCTTATTGAATGTTCGCGAAGGTTAGATGTGGAATCTACTCTGTCTGAAACACTTAATAAGTGGGGGAAGGTTCTTCATGGGTTTGATATCCATGAATCTTTCGTTGAAGCTACACGACTAAGAATAGTTATTGAAGCTTTATACCGAGGTGCAAAAAAAGACTGCAGTATCGATACTGCTATAAAATTTCTTACCAACATCAAACATCAAGATGCTTTGGCAGTATGTCCTGACTCTATCAGCAATGTGACCCATGCAATAATGAACCCTCCTTTCACTATATGGCCATCTCCAAAAGAGTATTATTGGAAAGAAGGTAAAGTGAACGCTGCTGGTATTATTTTTGACCAATATTTAAGGGTGCTTTCAGAAGATTGTCAAGTCAGTGCAATTCTGCCAGACGTACTTCGTTCAGGTAGTCGTTACGAGGACTTTAGAAGTTTTTGTTCTAGCTTATTTGAAGCTCAATGCTCAGTTTGGGGAAGTTTCAACACAAAGACAAATGTCGACGTATTCGTATTGTCAGGTGTGATTAAACACGAAGGTACAACACAAATCGCTTGGTTCGAAGATATTGGAGAATATACCAGATTATCGGATCTGTTTGATGTTCGAACTGGCCCGTTAGTCGCGTATCGAGATGCAAAAGAAGGGGAGAGCTATCCTTATTTTCATCCTAAAAATTCAATAGCTTGGAATATTATTTCTCAGGTTGATGAAGAACGAAAATTCTCGGGAACAGTACTCATGCCACCATTTATAGTTGTAAAAAGAACTTCTAGTCCTAGTGACCGTTATCGCGCGTCTGCCAGTATTATTCATGTGAAAAAGTTAACAGCGGTTGAAAATCACATGATTGTTGTAACTCCTAAAAGTGGAACTCTAAAAGACTGTAAGAAACTACTAAAAATATTAAAATCAGATAGAACGAATGTTTTTTTGAATGATAGAGCTAGAATGCGCCACTTGACAGTATCTGT
>NZ_AJZD02000297.1 GCF_000272105.2 Vibrio splendidus 12E03 | reverse complement strand
CACCTATGTTGAAGCCTTCCCCAGCCAAGGGAAGCCTTACTGGTTAGAGGCGCATGCAAATGCGTTCGAGCACTTCGGTGGCGTACCACAACTCTTAGTTCCCGATAACCTACGCAGCGCGGTCACTAAAGCGAATCGTTATGAGCCGAGGCTGAACGACAGCTATCAAAAACTGGCTAATCACTATCAAACCGCTGTGATGCCAGCTCGCCCCTACAAACCGAAAGACAAAGCCAAGGCAGAG
>NZ_AJZD02000296.1 GCF_000272105.2 Vibrio splendidus 12E03 | reverse complement strand
TACGATGTCGTGGCCTTCTTTGTTGAACTGTGCAGCTAGCGCTTTCTCAGCCATAGCCATACCAACAGCGTTAGTAATGCCTTGGCCTAGAGGACCAGTCGTTGTTTCGATGCCTGGTGCGTAGCCGTACTCTGGGTGACCTGGAGTCTTAGAGTGCAGTTGACGGAAGTTCTTAAGATCTTCAATTGAAAGCTCGTAACCTGCTAGGTGAAGCAGAGAGTAAATCAGCATTGAGCCGTGGCCGTTAGACAGGATAAAACGGTCGCGGTCAGCCCACTCTGGGTTTGCTGGGTTGTGGTTTAGGTGAGAACGCCAAAGTACTTCAGCGATATCAGCCATACCCATAGGTGCGCCTGGGTGACCAGAGTTTGCTTGTTGTACGCCGTCCATGCTTAGAGCACGAATAGCGTTAGCTAGATGTTTGCGATTCATAAGAACTTCCGAATAAAAATTAAGAAAAACAAAATTGATAAAAGTAGGGGAACTGAACGTTCCCCTATTTGAATTTGGTAAGAGTGATTACAGCTTAGCTGCGATCATGTCTTCTAGTTTGCCTTGGTCAACGGCGAAGTTGCGGATGCCTTCAGCCAGTTTCTCAACAGCCATTGCATCTTGGTTGTGGTCCCATAGGAACTCAGCGTGAGTCATCGCTGCTGGGCGCTCTTTAGTACCGTTAGAGTCGATAAGCTTCTCTACTACTTCGCCTTCTGCTGCTTCTAGGTCTGCTAGAAGTTGAGGAGCGATAGTTAGACGGTCACAACCCGCAAGTTCAAGGATCTCGCCGATGTTACGGAAGCTTGCGCCCATAACAACAGTCTTGTAGCCGTGGTCTTTGTAGTAGTTGTAGATATCTGAAACTGAGATTACGCCTGGATCTTCTGAAGCTTCGAAATCACGACCTTCTTTCGCTTTGTACCAGTCCATGATGCGACCTACGAAAGGAGAGATTAGGAATACGCCAGCTTCAGCACAAGCACGAGCTTGAGCGAAAGAGAATAGAAGCGTTAGGTTACAGTTGATGCCTTCTTTCTCTAGGATTTCAGCAGCACGGATGCCTTCCCAAGTAGAAGCTAGTTTGATAAGGATGCGGTCGTTAGTGATGCCAGCGTCGTTGTACATTTTGATAAGTTGACGAGCTTTAGCAACGCTGCCTTCCATGTCGTAAGAAAGACGAGCATCTACTTCAGTAGAGATACGGCCAGGTACAACTTTCAGGATTTCTTTACCGATGTTCACGTTAAGCATGTCGCAAGTATCTTGAACTTGCTGTGCTTTATCGCCACTTTGCGCTTTTGCGTATTCGATAGAAGCATCGATTAGAGGAGCGTACTCAGCAATTTGAGCAGCTTTAAGAATTAGAGATGGGTTAGTTGTTGCATCTTCAGGAGTGTACTTGCTGATAGCTTCGATATCGCCAGTGTCAGCTACAACAGTTGTTAGTTTACGAAGTTGCTCTAATTTATTGCTCATTTTGATCATCCTATGTATCGCATAACACCTCATTAATGGGAGAGGTGTGGGCATTTGCAAGCTAACTAATGAAGTTCTCAATGGTTGTACCAGTGAGCCAAACTTACATTAATTTAAATTTTTCTCCGAACGAACATTTGCACAGAACATTTGATCGCTCGATGAGTAAATGATGTAGCCATATTTATCCGATCTAGCCCCAAAGTCAACGGTAAATAGTGCTGTATGGTGACTTTAGTCAAATATATTTCGCTCTAGTAATCATGGGGTATGCAAGCAAACGTTTAACGAGCAAAGTGAGGTGAATTAATCAACAACAAAACCATGGTTATGACGATGAGCAAATGTACCTTGCTGTTACATATGTTCGGAGTGTAAACTTGTGTATCACTTGCTTAAGCATCGAACATTTGTTCTTCAAGCAGGTAAAATAATTGTTAAATATTGGTTGAGTGGTATATGAGTAAGAATATCCAAGATGTTTCCGAAGAAAACACTGATCTCCTCACTGAAGTAGCGGTTGCTTATTATCAAGATGGTGCCACGCAAGAAGAGATATCTAAAAAGTACTCTATCTCCCGTGCAAAGGTTGGTCGAATGCTCAAGCAAGCCAGAGATGAGGGCATTGTTGAGATCACCGTGAAATACCACCCCGTCTTTAGTGCGAAGATCGAGCAACGTTTGATCGAACGATTTGGTGTAAAGCGAGCGCTTGTGGCACTAGACCAACCAAATGAAGAGAAGCAGCGATTACAGGTTGCGGGTTTAGTGTCTAACTATCTTACCAGTACACTGAAAAACGGTATGGTGGTGACAGTAGGGCAAGGGCGAAACGTATCGTCTGTTGCTCACCACACTGGCGTCATTACGCCACGAGACTGTAAATTCGTGTGTGGTATCGGCGGTATTCACCCAAGAGGCGGTATGTTTAACGCCGACCATATATGCAGGCAGCTAGCCAAAAAGTACGGTGGATCTTCTGAAACCTTATACGCGCCGGCTTATGCCGAGAATAAAGCGCAAAAAACCGCATTCATGGAAAACAGCACCGTTAAGCAGACACTCGATCTCGCTCGAAAAGCCGATGTCGCTTTGGTCGGTATCGGTGATATGAGCGAAAACAGCTATATGGTCGACTTAGGCTGGTTTACCGCAGGTGAGGTCGTTCAATCTCGTTTATTACAAGGTGTCGTCGGTGACTTTGCGGGTTATGATTTTTTCGATGTTCACGGTAAAACAGCAAACACAGTAATGAGTGACCGTGTGATTGGTTTGGCCTTGGAAGAATTCCGCCCAATTGCAGAAGTCATTGCCATCGCTGCCGAGAACAGTAAACCATTAGCTTTACTAGGTGCACTAAGAACCGGCGTGGTAGACGTGATAGCAACCAGCGTAAGTAATGCTTTGACGGTACTTAACTTGGATGAGCAACTTAGCGTGAATAAACCAAACGGCAGTGAATAGTAAGACATTCATATTTCGTTGAATTCACTATTTGAGCAATCATGGAAATTCCCCTAATGAAACCAGTGTAATAAAGGGGATAACTATTAGATATGACTCGAATAGTGAATTTGTTCAGCGGTTGAAAGAATTATCACTCTTTAATGTTAAGCCACACTAAAGGAGATAATTATGAAACTGTCATTTATCACACAAGCTATTTCTGGCAACAGTGACCAATCAAGTTCTATCTTTAAATCTAATTCTATTATTGCGCTTAGCTTAATAGCTGCGGCTTGTATGCTCACACCTACGGCACATGCCGATGATAAAGTCGTCGCAGGGTATTTTGCGGATTGGCAATATCTGAATAAAGACAACCCTTATACTGTTGACGACATACCTGCAGATAAGCTCTCACATATTATTTACGCCTTCTTGAGTATGTGTGGGCCTCATAGCGGTGCTGGTGAGCCAGTCCAAAAACAAATTAAGCAGCAATGTGCAAACAAAGAACCATATACCGCGATTATTGTGGATAAAGAAGCTGCGTTAGAAGTCGATTTTGGAGACGTGGACGTTGATGTTGGCTATAAAGGCCACTTTGCTCAATTAGCTCAGCTTAAAGCCGACAATAAAGACATTACAATATTGCCATCATTTGGTGGATGGACAATGTCTGAACCTTTCCATGCGATGGCAAAAGATCCTAAAGCCATTGCACACTTTTCAAAAACTGCTGTTGAGTTGATTCAAAAATATGACTTTTTTGATGGTATTGATCTTGATTGGGAATACCCAGGAGGCGGCGGCTTAACTACTTCGCCTTGGAACCCAGAGACTAAACTAACCGATGAGCAAAAAGCACTAGAGCGTGAAGCGTTTACACTTTTGGTAAAAACAATTAGAAGTGATTTGGATGCTCTATCAAAGACGACTCAAAGAGATTACGAGCTTTCAACAGCTGTCGGTGTTGGTGCTAAATCTGCACAAATTGACTGGAATGCAGCCAGCCCATATTTGACGAACATGTTTGCGATGACGTATGACTTCCTTGGTGGGTGGGGAACTCAGACTGGTCACACAACAAACTTGCATGCTACAGAGCGCAGTTGGTGGGGAATGGGAGCTGATGTCTTCATTAATCAAATGATTGAGCAAGGTATTCCTAGCGAGAAGCTCGTGATCGGGGCGGCTTTTTATGGTCGAGGCTGGCAAGGGACAAAAGATTTTGCTGGTGAGTTGCCCAAAGGTGATCTGGTTTCTGAACAAGGGGCGCAGTTTGGTACCGGTGAAAATGGTTACTTTATGTTCTGGGATCTTATAAATAACTACAGCAGCAAACAAGGTTATGAGTACAAGTACGATGAACAAGCTCAAGCACCTTATTTGTGGAACCCAGATAAAAAGGTATTCATATCTTTTGAAGATCAACATTCTATTAAAGCAAAGGCAGAATGGGCGAAGAAATCAGACCTAGGCGGAATTTTTACTTGGGAATTATCAGGAGATCCTTCCGGGCAGTTGATAGATGTAATGCATAGTGAAATGAATAAATAACCGATGGAAAAATACCCAGAAAATAAGGTAGGTTTATCCGCCTACCTTATTTATTTTGCTCGTCTATTTAACTCACGTTGTTAAACAGAACATTCCGCGTGCTCAGTCATCTGCTTGTTTAGGTGAGTAGCCAGCTCATCATAAGGAGTAGGGCGAGAGAAGTAATAGCCTTGCATTAAGTCACATCCACATGCCTTTAGAATTGCGAAGTGTTCGTTTGATTCTACGCCTTCTGCTAATACCACCATGCCGAAGTTCTTACCGATTGCGATGATGTTTTGCACCATTGTGAGTGACTGCTGATCGACAGCAATGTTCTCAATAAAGCTCTTATCGATTTTAAGCTCATCGATAGGTAGTGCTTTCAACATGCTTAGTGATGAATAGCCTGTACCAAAATCATCTAAAGAGATCTTTATATTCTTCTCTTTGAGGGCTTCAAAAGTCGGTTTCACCAAAGTCACATCTTCAATGAATAAGCTCTCCGTAATTTCTAGCGTTAAACAGCTAGGAGAGAGTTGATACTTTTCTAGTGTCGCGAACAAGTGCTCAGAGAAGGATCGATGAGAAAACTGACGCACTGATATGTTGATCGAGAGCCCGATCTTTTGTTCCGTTGTTCGATGCAAGTGGGCGATTTGCATAATGCTGGACTCAATAATAAAAGTCCCCAGTTTTTGCATTAAGCCCGTGTTCTCAGCTATCGGTATAAAGACATCTGGCGGAACAAAGCCCAACTCGTCATCAATCCAGCGAACGAGTGCTTCTACACCATGAATACTCTCATTTGCACGAACCAGTGGCTGAAAAACCATGAACAGGGTCTGCTTCTCGATAGCGATACGTAGTCTTTGCTCTACTTTCATTTTATAGAGGTGCGCTTCTTGCATTTCCGTCGTGAAAATACTGTACGAGTTTTGCTGTTGTTTTGCTTTGTACATCGATATATCGGCAGAACGTAATAGGCTATCCAGATCTTTTCCGTGCTCAGGGAAACGCGCTATGCCGATACTACAACCTAACAAAAACTGAGCATTTTCAAGTTCATAAGGCTGAGAAAGTACTTCAATTATGCGCTTGGCGAGTCGTTTAATCTCAGCTTCATTCGACAAGGGCGTTAAGAACAAGAATTCATCGCTTGATTCACGTACCAATAGGCTAAGGCGAGATCGGAACCTCATCAAACGCAAAGCGATTTGCTTGAGAACCTTGTCGCCAAAGTCATGCCTGTGGGTGTCATTGACGCATTTAAAGTTATCGATATCGATAAATAGTAGCGAAAATTCTTCTGACTCATCGTCAATCCATTTGCCAATATTTTTACGCATGTACAAACGGTTTGGCAGAGAGGTTAATGGGTCATGGTTAGCCTGGTAAATGAGTTGGCTGCGAGTGCGTTGTTCGTTCTTGGCAATTGACTTCACCAAAAAGTAGAAACCGAGTTGAAGAAAAATAAAGGCAACGAAAAGGATGCTGAACTCTCGTACAAATATACTATCGACGTGAGCCAGGTCAGTACGTCCAACCACCCATAGTTTGTAGTTTGGGATGTATTTGGCGCTCATCAAAGAGTGGTATTGCTCATCATCGACAACAAAGGAGTAGGTTCCTTTCCCATTCATCGCTTCTTGTACGCTAATACCGAAGTGTTCGGTAAAGGTGCGCTCAATACGTTGTGTGATATCTTTAGCGACAGGAGCGGAATACGCACTTACAGATTCGATATCACTTGAATAAAATTGGCGATAGTTGTCTGTTCTGATTAGGCTCAGTGTGTTGAAAGTTCCCGCATGGGCATTGTTTTCAAATACGATTGTGGCGTCTAATCGTAGTCCTGCGGTCATGACTGCATCGATCTTTTTGCCATCGATTGAAATGGATTTTCTCAGCGGGATAACCAAGCTTTTCAATGTCTCTTGATAATAAGTACGCCCAAGCACCATGCTACTGCTGGATAAGGCGTCTAAAAAGGAATCTCTCGTCGCCGTGTATTGCAGTAAGTTCTTTTGATTCGCAAGTTGGAGATTTGAGCTGACAGAGAGATAGTCACCCTCAGTGTTTAACAAGCCAAATGCTGCTATAGCTGGGTGGGTTTCAGTAGCTTGTCTAAAATTGGCCTAATTTGGATAGACGCAGTACGTGTAAAGTCAGACTGTTGAGCCAGTTGATGGCCGACCACTTCTAACAAGGCTTCTTGACTGGTCAGCAGTGAGTTGACAGAGCTAGAAAAAAGTTCCACCTGAATGTGTTGCTGTTCTGTGAAGTCGTCTCTGTTTGCTTTCCAATTTGTTACCCCCAACGCGGCGAAAAGTATCAGGGTCAGGAGTACGATAAACGCGTACAGAGACCAGATATTTTTCTTAAATAGAGCCATGAGATGCCTTTTGTTGGTTACTGCTTTCCACAGAGTGCAGACGACGACCTATTGGCTCGTCAGCGTGATTCATGCAACGAAAGATACAAACATCAAAGATGAAAGTATTAATGATTAAATAGTGTAACGACTACGAGAAGAGATTCTTGAGTGAAAAATTAATATTCATAAAGTAGATAACGATTAGTCTATGATTAATCACGAATTATGGTTAGCAAGTTGATGTGGGTTACAAATCAAACGGCGTGAATCGAGTCTTGGTCTCAAATGAACATAGCGTTAACTGCGACATAGAGGCTTACTTCATGAGACGTGGGGCCATCATTATCAGTAAGCTCTTTATGCATGTGCAGTATATTCCAATAGTTGCATTAAGCGAAGTTGAATTACTTTTTAGTCACGGCGATAGGGAGTTTGTCGTTAGCACCCCATTCTGTCCATGAGCCATCGTAAACTCCCATTTCACCCGAGTATCCCGCCAATTTAGCAGCCAACAAAATGATGCAGGCAGTCACACCTGAACCACAGCTAAAGAACATCGGTTGAGTTGGCGTTAAGTCTAACGTAGAAAAGATTTCTGCAAGCTCGCTCTGTGGTTTCAACTTGCCGTTGTTCAGCACTTGTGCGAATGGTAGACAAACTGAGTTTGGAATATGCCCGCTGCGTAATCCAGCTCTTGGTTCAGGCACTTCTGAATCAAAACGAGCTTGAGATCGAGCATCCAGAATATTGGCACTCTTGTTCTCTGAATAGCTTAGGACTTGCTTTGCATCCACAAAGTAGTTGTCTTGAATGTTGCCTTCGAAATTGCCTGGTGTTACTTCAGCTCTGTACGATGTGTCCGTCGCGTAACCCGCTTCAATCCATGCTGGCAAGCCACCGTCTAAAATGTGTACGTTGTTGTGTCCCATTGCCATAAACATCCACCATGCACGGGGCGAAGCGAAGGTTCCGGAGTTATCGTACACCACAATCGTGCTGTCTTGGTTGATACCAATTTCACGTGCACGAGTGTTGAAGTGTTTTTCGGAAGGGAACATGTGAGGAAGTAGGGTATGTTTGTTGCTGAAGTCTTTGTCGTAGTCGAAACGAATTGCTCCAGGAATCATTTGTCCTTTGATCTTTTCAGACTCACTTGGAATTTGAAATTCGATACTGGCGTCTAAGATGATGATGTTGTCTTCTGCTAGCAAACGTTGTTGAAGTTGTTCTGGTGAGATGAGTGGCTGATTCATTATTGTTATATCCATTCTTGTTGTAGTTATAGCTGTTGTTATATCGGCGGCTAAGGTGCAGCTCTACAGTGGATTAACTGATAGCTGCTTTGTCCGGTGATTTGGTTACTTAATGTATCAAGCGAGACTACAGAATCAATAGGGCAGTCTGTGGTAGGAGCAATAGAGACCCGAAATACGTCATTATCTTTTGTCTGAACCGTAAGATAACGCCTGTGTCCATCTAAGGATTGAGTCAGCGTGTTCGAAATGACTTTGGCTTGAATGCGTTGCCCCGTCTCAGAGGTTAGCGGGAAATAGGCAAGGGCAACTAACACGCCTACGCCACACATTAAGATAAATAGACCTATTTTTAACTGTTTCATGAGAGTAAGTCTTTGAAGGTTATGTTGAAAATATAAGTGAGATTGGTGGTAAAGTGAATGCTACTCGCTAAGAAAGCTGAATTAACCGCTCTTCGACGAAAACAAAAAAGTGAGCATATCTGCTCACTTCTTACTTACAAACAACCAATTTGACTCTGTTTCGTCATAGACCTAACTAACGACAAGTTACCTGCTGTTAAACGATTTACTGCCAGACAATCTGAGAGTCGCCGCTAGAAACCACTTGTTGTAATGGAGGTTGACCATCGTAAAACCAAATCTCTATCAAGAGTGCTTCATGGTTTACCGGTGCTGCAAAGTTCGAGGCGAACACACCATTATCTAATGGGCCTGCAATGACTTTACTGGAGTAATCCGGCTTCAAGGTTGAGTCATCTCTTGTGCTAAAGCGGCTGTATACGGTCACAAAAGAACGATCTGTCGAAATGCTGCTGATGTCGATGTCGAGATCAAACTGTTCAACAGAGCTGTAGTCAAACCCGTCAGGTACCACCAAATCACTCATAGTATAGCTTTGCGCTGCTACCGCACTTGTCGCGGGAGACGGCGAAGGCGTTGCTGTTACCGGATTCGACGGGGTTGCAGGTGTCGAGGGTGTAGATGGCGATGGAGTCGATGCACTGCTACCGCCACCACCACCGCCGCCCCCACAACCGGCTAATACTAATGGCGCTGCTGCTAAAATAACGGCTAGTGACTTCTTCATGTTCCAAGTGTTTTGTACAGACATACGTTTTTCCTCAAAGAGATTGCGACTTGAATCAACGCAATGAGTTTCTCGATATTGTTTATTTTGAGTATTCATAGCGTTTCTCCTTATGGTTCGTAACGTTGGTTGTCTGCAGGCGATTGGTACCATGTCTGATTCGTTTCACCGCCGGATTCTGCGTATCCTTTAAACTCTGGGTAAGCGGTAACAATATCGACGTACTCTAGAGGCCACTCCCATTCGTCACCCGAAGTCACTATTAGTGCCCAAGGGTGGTTTTCTACTGTTTTGAAGTATTTACCTGTTGATGGATTACTGTCATCGACGCCTAAACCAGTTTCAAAGAGGTTAGTGGTATCAAATGCTTCGGTTGGCGCTTGGTCTGGCAAGTGAACCTCCCAGCTGCGTCCTGGATGTAGAGGTAGGTTTTCACCGTGATAATACCCAGGCGTTGCGAAGATGAACGGGTCGTAAGGCATATCGGTCCAACTGCCTGTACTCACACCGTCACCGGCTAAAGTAATACCAATTTGGAATGAGAACTGCTCATCCTCTTTACATCCATTACTGGTGCGGTAGAAAGTACAGCCAGTGCTGATTTTTTCTGTCAGATCATTGGCGATAACAAAGATTGCTTCGCTACGTCCATCTTCTAGGTCGAGGCCAGTGAATACACCATTGTGTTTCATGTAAGAGCTGCCACTACTCACTAAGCTCGGGTCTAAGTTAGGAAGTCGAACAGCAAAACCATTTCTGTACGTTGCCCCGACAGCAGCTAGGCGGCCGTCAATAGTGGACTTAACGACTTTTCCATCTTTAAGGATTTCGGTAATGCGATACATAAGAACAGCGTCGTTCATGTCGTAGTCGGCTTTATATGGCCAGTTATCTTCGTACGCGAGCGTTGCGTAACCGGAAGCACTTGGGAAGTAACGAGCGGTGGCACCATCGTTAAGAACATCGACTTGAATATCGACCACCTCACCAGAGGTTGAACCGCCGAAGTAGCTTAAGTTGGTTTGTTGACTGAATCTGAATCGAGCCCATGTGGTACCAGTCAGTGCGTTGATATCGACATTTAGGAATAACTCATTTTCACCAGCATCTAACAGGTAATCTGTAAATACTTGTTCGTTGGCACCATCGAAGCTACCGTCTTGGTTCCAGTCGATCCAAGCCGAAAGGTAACCGGTTGTTGAAGCTTCAATTACCACTTTTGAATCAAGCCCGGCTTCAAGCGCAGTAACAAAACCGATACCACCGTTAGCCCACTCATCGTCCACTCCAATAGTTTCATCTGATTGTGGAGTAACGTAACCATCCAAGTCTGCATCTGGTGGTGTTGTACCCAACCAAGTGATGCCATCAAGCTCATGTCGAGGACCATTGCTCGCCAGTAACGTTAGGTAGCTGTCTGGAGCATCACCGAAGTCGATGTTTGAGTCTTCATCCACAACAGGTGCATTAGCACAACGAGCACCATCATTTTGACCAGAAATTGGGCCATTCGGTACAAATTCATCGGCTGGAACAATACCTGCTGCGATATTGGCAGCGTTGTCGGGAGATAGGTTGATTCGGTAGATCTTACCGTCTTGGTTTCGAGATACGTAGTAGTAGCCATTGATATCAAAATAGCCAGCACCGAACGTACCTAACTCGCCGGTGTCTCCGATGTAGGTTTCGGCTCCTGTGGTTGGGTTGAATTGGTACAAGCCGCCCGAGTTATTATCAATACCATATAGAGAGCCATCGCTTGGATGAAAGGCGAAATCAGTCAATTTTACGGTTGCTGGGCTGCCTACAAATTTGTTAACGGTAACAGTCGCATTTGGATCTGAATCGAGAGGGGATAGGTCAACAGTGAACAGCCCCTTACCTGTGCGGTATAGGTAGTAAACATGGTCGTAGACATCGCCTACATAGAAGGTATGGTCGGTTGGTAATCCGCTGGTATTGATGACTTCCGCTTGGAAGTCTTGACCAAGACGCACCAAGCGTTTGTTGGTGGTGTCGTATCCGTAGATGTATCTGTCTTGAAAGTCGAAACCAACACCATTGATATTGGCATTCATACCCGTATCGTCTTCTAACAGAGTGGTTGAGCCGGTAACTAGGTTAACGCCCCAAACCTCAACGGGTTTCGACTGAAATAGGTATGCCTTACTAGGGCAGGTATCGAATGGCGCTGCGTTGGCGACCAATGGCGCACTTAATAGCAAACTTAACGTTGTGATTCTCATATCTACATCCTTGTCATGGAAGGTATAGATATTTTTACAAGTTACGTGCCATTTTTAACTCGTTGATTTTTAACTTTTATATTTTAAAGTTTTGGGTTTTTTATTGTATTCTCAAAATGAGAACTCAAATGAAACTAATCTCTCATAAAGTCTTTCAAATTGATAAAGCGATATGAGAAGCTGATGTAGAGACCTAAAAAAGCCCTGACATAAAGTCAAGGCTTAGGTTTTCGATAAGAGGGGATATGATTTAGTTTATCCACACACTGAACAATTAGGCATTTTCATTAAATTCATTTCACGCCAACTGTGCGACATGGCATCAAGAATCAAAAGTTTGCCTTGCTTTGGTTGTCCAAACTTGGCAATAACCTTGATAGCTTCCAAAGCCTGAGCCGCGCCCACCATGCCAACAACAGGTGCCATCACACCGGCTTCAACACAGCTTAGAGCAGCGTTGCCGAATAGAGCGCTCAAGCACTGGTAGCAAGGTGCATTTTCATCTTGATAAGTGAATACGCTAATCTGACCTTCCATGCGAATCGCAGCGCCCGATACTAGAGGCGTTTTTGATGCGTAACATAAGCGGTTCAACTGATTGCGCGTTTCGACGTTGTCACTGGCATCAAGTACGAGTGAATGCATTTCAATAAGCTTCGCCAGCGCCTCGTCATCAAGCCTGTGTTCGACAGTTTCAATCGTCAGATGCGGGTTCAATACCTGCAAAGATTCAGCGGCAGAATCGACCTTCTTCTTACCAATATCAGTATCGGTGTGAAGTACTTGTCGCTGCAAATTTGAAAGCTCGACAACATCGTCGTCGATCAGCGTTAGCTTACCAATGCCCGCAGTCGCAAGGTATTGAGCAGAGGCACAGCCTAAACCACCTGCACCTAACACTAAGATTGAGCTCTGTTTCAGAGCT
The DNA here is from genome assembly GCF_000272105.2 of Vibrio splendidus 12E03. Taxonomy (GTDB): domain Bacteria; phylum Pseudomonadota; class Gammaproteobacteria; order Enterobacterales; family Vibrionaceae; genus Vibrio; species Vibrio splendidus_I. The sequence goes on along the minus strand of NZ_AJZD02000296.1, from coordinate 25,865 downwards.
TCTTGACCTTCAAAATCAAACTGTTTGAGAATGATCTGGCGATTGTAACGAAGCATCTCTGCGTCAGACAGTATTTCCATCAGCAAGCCTCGTTAGTAAAGCGTCGAGTTAAACAGTTGAATCTGAACCGTTTCACCGACTTCAACACGGCCACGTTCGCGCTCTAGTACCACAAAGCAGTTTGCTAAGCTCATTGAGCGGAAAGCGCCGGAGCTTTGGTTACCTGTTGTTTCTACTACAAACTGACCGTTTTCGATCGAGTAGATGCCACGTTGATAATCAGTACGGCCTGGGCCTTTTTTGAATGCAGACTTAGTGATAGCAGGAATCGATTCTGGTGCTGTCCATGCGGTGTGACCAGCCAATTTAGCCAGCATAGGTTGAACTAAAACGTACATGGTCATCATTGCAGAAACAGGGTTACCCGGTAGGCCACAGAACCACGCGTTGTCTAGCTCACCAAATGCGAACGGTTTACCTGGCTTGATTGCTAGCTTCCAAAAGCCGATTTGGCCGAGTTCTTCCAAAATATCTTTGGTGTAATCCGCTTCACCCACACTCACACCGCCAGAAGTCACAACAACATCCGCGAGTTCTTGAGCTTTCTCGAAGGTTTCTTTAAGCGTTGCAGGGCAATCTGGGATGATGCCTAGGTCAATCGCTTCACAACCAAATGCTTCAATCAGCGGTTTAATACCGTAGCGGTTGCTGTCGTAGATTTGGCCATCTTCAAGAGGCTGGCCTAGCGGTTTTAGCTCATCGCCAGTAGAGAAGAAAGCGACTTTAGGTTTGTGTGCCACAGTCACATGACTCACACCGAGTGAAGCAATCATTGGGATATCACGAGGCGTTAAACGTTCGCCACGGCTAAGAACGATGTCACCTTGTTTGATGTCGTCACCGGTAGGGCGAATATTGTTGTTCAGTTTGATGTCGTCTTGCTGAATTTCGATGCCCGCATCGGTTTCGCGAGTATTTTCTTGCATGATTACAGCGTCACAACCTTCCGGGATCTTTGCGCCAGTCATAATGCGAATGCAGGTGTTTGCTGGCCATTCACCTTCAAATGGTTGACCTGCATAGGACTTGCCCGCTAAAGGCAGCACTTTACCGTTCTCTAGGTCTGCTAAGCGCAGTGCATAGCCGTCCATTGCTGAGTTATCAAAAGGAGGTACAAAAATAGGGGATAGAATATCTTCAGCAAGTACGTAACCCAATGCTTCTGCTAATGGCAGTGATAAGGTCGTTTGAATAGGTTGAATTGGTGATAGCAGCTTATCTAGTGCTTCTTCAATTGGCATCAAGCCCGGAGCGTCGCAACAGCCCATAATTGAAATCCTTTGATCGTTATTATTTTGATTTGGTGGTTGGCAATAGGGATTCAATAATTATCAAATCATGATGGTTCGCCAACGAAATTGCAGCCACTTTAGCATAGTTTAAGCCCCGTAAATAATGACCTCCCTTAAAATATGGGTGTATTTATTCAAAATTCCGAGTATCCTTGTTTGCCATCCAGAAGGGGTAATAAAAGAGGAAGTTCAATGTCAGGTCTTAGCGAATCAGCGAAGTTGGTTAAAGATGCGCTAGCAAGCCGCGGATTAGAGACACCAATGAGTCCTAACCAGGTTAGCCGAGAAGAGAAAAAGGAACGAATCGAACACCATATGCGTGAGATTCTCACTCTCCTTGAACTTGATCTTACGGACGATAGTCTGGAAGAAACACCGCAACGTATTGCTAAAATGTACGTGGATGAAATTTTCTCTGGTTTGGATTACGCTAATTTCCCTAAAATTACGGTAATCGAAAACAAGATGGGCGTTCGTGAGATGGTACGAGTAAAAGACATTACTGTGACCAGTACTTGTGAGCACCACTTAGTGACGATTGATGGTAAGACTGCGGTCGCTTATATTCCGCGTGGGAAAATCATCGGCCTTTCAAAGATTAATCGTATTGTTCGATTCTTTGCTCAGCGTCCACAAGTTCAAGAACGTATGACTCAGCAGATCCTTGTTGCATTGCAAACTCTACTCGAAACTGATGACGTTGCTGTCACCATGGATGCCGTTCACTACTGCGTGAAGTCTCGTGGTGTGATGGATGCAACTAGCGAAACCACAACAACAGCTCTGGGCGGTATTTTCAGATCAAACCCAGCAACGCGCCACGAATTCTTACACGGCCTGCGTTAATACGTTTCGTTATTTGATGAACGCGATTTAGCCTCTGTAAATTGATGTTCGTTGAAAATATTCTAAGCCTCGCTTTCTGCGGGGCTTTTTTACGCCTGTAATGAAGTAAACAGCAATGACTACGAATGCCGTCATTCCCTAGAGTGAAGAATGATCGTAATAGGGAATCTGTTGCGGCCAAGCAGAAAAAGCACGCTCTATATCTTAACGTTTGTTGAAAGCATATAAAGCGTAACTAGAATCAATCGCTGGTGGAGTGCTTAAGAAAGATTAAACAGACGCTTTAAGTGGTGAACAATGCCGGATGGCTTGTTCTCGGCTTGATAGATGTTCAAACCATCATAAAAACTGGCCATGAACTCTACGCGAATCTCATCATCACTGCTTCTCGATATACGAGACAGTAGCGTAGCGGCCACAGCAGCATGATCATTGGCTAGGCTGTAATCCATTCCTAGTCGTCCTTGAATGAACAACCACAAATGCGTGACTAGTTTTAACTGTTGAGCGTTAGAGTTTTGAAACTTGTCGCTGTGCTCAGAGCCCACTGTATTATCGAATACATTTTGCATCGCCTCATTCGCTTCTTTATTGCTTTCAAAGCGATAGCTTGCATCGATATGTACTTTAGTTAGCAGGCCAAGCAACGTCTGACGTGCAGAGTTGTCCGGTTTGTTCTCACAGGCGTGTTTAAACAAAGCGTGGTTTTCATCAATAAATGACGATAGCTCTTTCTCGTAGCCTGTTGAGAGCGCTTTGACTGAATCTAAACCTGCTTCTTTTAAACACTGGTGAAGCTTGGTTCTAGCTTGTTGTTTGGCTTTGATTTCTAGCTGCGCGTCGGCTTGCTGCTTGGCTTTTTCTAGCTGGCTAGCTGCTGTTTGCGAACTCTTCGGGGTTGGACGCTCAGTCATTACTCTGTAGCTCTTCCCACGTTACTTCTGCAGATTGAGTATCGCTGTTAACGAAAGCAGAGTTACCCGACAGCATGACTGAAAGATCCATCGTACGTTGTGTCATCGCTGCTAGCTGCTCAATACCATCGTTGTCTAGACGAACGATCTGAGCTTTTAGGTAACCGAATTTACCTTTGTTCTGTTCCCACCAAACGTTTGATTTAGTGTTGAAGCTGAATACGCGTACTGATTTAGATAGGCGAGTTGCCTTCTTAACACGCTCTGGATCAGGTTCGCCTACATCAACCCATTCTAGGATTTGATCGTCTAACGACTTCTGCCATAAATCGGGTTCTTCAATGCTAGACAACCCTTTAGTGAACTCAAGTTCAGGAGATGCATTGATACAGAAAGCCATGATTCGAGCCATCATTCGCTGTTCTGTTTCAGAAGGGTGTTGTGCAACCGTTAGATTAAAAGAGTCGTAATAGTCGCGATTCATATCGGTTAAAGAGATACGAAACTTGTAGATTGTCGGTTTAAGAGCCATTGAGAGGGTGTCTTAGGTAGAAATAGTGAAGGGGAATATTACCTTAAATCTCTGAATAACGGGTAAAAAAATAGCCAGCAGAGGCTGGCTATTTTTAGAAAGCTTTAAAATACTAAATTAAAGTACTTTGATGCTGTCAGCTTGTGGGCCTTTTTGACCTTGAGATACTACGAACTCAACTTTTTGGCCTTCAGCAAGAGTTTTGAAACCGTCGCCAGTGATAGCAGAGAAGTGTGCGAATACGTCTGGACCGTTTTCTTGTTGAATGAAGCCAAAGCCTTTAGTTTCGTTGAACCATTTTACTGTACCAGTAACTGTGTTAGACATGATGATATCCTAAAATTAAATTTTTATTTTGAGCCAATTGTGGCACTGATAGCGCGGAAAAGTTTATTGCTATTGCGTACAACACAACGGGGTTACTAGTAATCCAACGAAATGTTTATATACAAAGAACTTTCTTTCTAGCCGGGAACGAGTCTAAATCAAATCAGGGGATAGTCAATCGAATACATAGGGAAAGGTTGCAGAAACTTGGGGGTAGTCAAACTTTGCATTCCTTAAATATCATGGAGTTACAGTTGTATGGTGATTTGTTGTAGTTTTTGTGAAAAAGGTGGTCGAAATTGATGACGAATTTGGAGTAAATGCACTGTTTTAGCGCATTCATTTTTGCAAATTTAAAGCCGCTAACTGGGCATTGAGCCCACTTTTAACGGCTTATATTTATAAATGTCGTTGTCAGGTAAGTGCCTTTACTTGAACGAGGTCTCGGCTACTTTTTCAAGCGGTACAGATTGCCATTATCAGTGCTGAAGAAGATGTCTCCGTTTGGTGAAGTTTCGATGTCTCTTACCCTTTCGCCTAAGTCCTCTAAAATGCGTTCTTCCTCTATTGCCTCACCTTGTTCATTGACTGTCACAATATTGATGTGAGTAAGTTTTAGTGCGCCAGCCAGCAGTTTGCCTTTCAGCTCTGGGTATTTGTCTCCTTGGTAAACAATCAAACTGCCCGGAGCGATTGAAGGAACATAGACTTTTTTAGGCGCTTCAATACCATCTTTGGTTTCAGATTCGCCAACGCTGATAGGGCCCCAATACTCTTTTCCGTGTGAGGTGACTGGCCACCCATAGTTGGCACCTGCTTTTATTAGGTTGATTTCATCACCTCCGCGCGGCCCGTGTTCAATAGACCAAAGCTTTTTACTGTGGAGGTCGTAAAAGAGCCCTTGTGGATTGCGATGACCAAAGCTCCAAATTTCATTGAGCACCTTGTTGTTATCCGTGAATGGATTATCGCTTGGTGTGCTTCCATCGGCATTCAGTCGTAATATTGAGCCAGCGTGAGTCAGTGTGTCTTGGCCATTGTCTCGCTCACCACGATCACCGATTGAAAAATAGATGTGGCTATCATCAAAGGTGATACGGCTACCAAAGTGACGTCCGGCGTCTGTTTTGGACTTTGACACAAACACGTCTGTCCAATTGGTGACTTCATTATTGCTGTAATCAGCAGAAGCCAGTGTCGTTACGCCTTCACCATCGACGTCTTTACTATAAGTGACGTAGAACCTCCCGTTTTCAAAAGGAGATAATGCTATATCTAATAATCCGCCTTGGCCTTTAGCCCAGATATTTGGCAGCCTGAATAGTGTGTTTTGGTCGCCTGTTTTTAAATCAACGTGTTTAATGACGCCAGATTTTTCTGTGACTAGCATGGACTTATCGTTGACATAAGCCAGCCCCCAAGGGATCACGAGTCCGTCGGTGATCTCCTCTGCCTGCCACGCAAAGGTTGACGTTATAGGAACAGAGGCAAGCAGCGCCAAAGCACATGAAAAAATACGGTGATGAGTGTTCATTGAAGTCCCTTGATTATGAGCATCTAGTGTTAGTCTAGCGCTTGTGGCCGATAGGCGAAAAGCCGAGGTTGCTGAAAAGTGACTATTCACATATTTAGTTGAACGACTATTGTATGATTATACAAGCTCACGTATGTTTACTGTGCCTTACTCTATTTGATCCCGTCGGAGCATTATGAACAACTCGTCAGCAGCATTTTCGCTATTTTCTCAGTTTTTATGTTGTGAGTTAGATACGCACGATTTTTCTTCAAATGGACGTATTAAACGATGAGTCGTGGATTTGATTTTAAATCGATCTTACTAGCGTGTTTGGTCATCAGTATCGGTCAGCTCAGTATGGGCTTGGTGTTTCCTTCTTTACCTTGGATCGCAAAAGATTTTGATGTCTCGCTAGAGCAAGCTCAGCTTTTGGTGAGTGTATATTTATTAGGCTTTGGTCCTTCCCAGTTTATTTATGGCCCTATTTCCGATGCTCTTGGGCGTAAGAAGGTACTGTTAAGCGGTTTGTTGATTGCGATGCTTGGCCTCTTGATGATCATCTTCTTCAGTCACTCGTTTACTAGCATGGTGATGGGGCGATTCCTGCAAGGCTTAGGAACCGGTTGTTGCGCGATACTTGCTCGTGCGTCTACGCGAGACAGATTCAGTGGGGCAGATTTGCCATTAGCGATGTCTTACATTGCTATGGTTGCGTCTATTACACCTTTGATTGCTCCGGTTATCGGTGGATTCATTAACTTCCACTTCGGTTGGAGCATGGTGTTTATCTCGCTACTTGGCTATGTCTCATTAGCTTGGGTGGTGTTAGCGTTCAAATTTAAGGAAACCGTCACTCAGGTTTCGGCGATCCCTTCACCGAAGAAAATGGTTTCTCAATATAAGGAGTTACTCACTTCTCGTTATTTTATGAGCTTTGCGAGTATCGGTTGGCTTAACTTTAGCTTGATGATCACCACTGTTTCGGTGATGCCGTTTATCATGCAGAACCAGATTGGCATGACGTCAGATGAATACGCGATGTGGGCGGTGATTCCTGCATTAGGCATGCTTGGCGGAACAAGCTTATGTAACCGTATTCGCCCTATGTTGGGTAACAAGAAAACACTGTTATGCACGCCTGTGTTACACATCTCTGCTGCGTTGTGGCTTTTCGTCTGTCCACTTGAACCTCTGTATCTCATGCTTGGTCAGTTCTTGATGATTCTTGGTAATGGTATTGCTTTACCTTGTGCTCAGGCGTTAGTGATGTTGCCTTATAAGAAGAACGCTGGCGCGGCTGCTGCGATGTCTGGCGGCGGGCAGATGGTGGTCTCTTCAATGGTGAGTATGGGGCTGGTTCAATTAGGGCTAGGAGAAGCGTGGCATTTATCGCTTGTCATCATGTTGTTCACACTGATTACCCTGTTTAATATTTTACGTGGTTTCAGTAGCCAAGAAGCGAGACAGTCCCAGCTTAGCTAGTTATTTGGGTATTTAATTATTTAGCTAGCGAGTGAAAAACGAAAAGGCCATTGAAGTTCTACGATTTCAATGGCCTTTTTATGCTTAGAGCTTAGAGCTTAGAGCTTAGAGCTTAGAGCTTAGAGTTTGGACTTAAATATCCGAACTATTCACAAACAACGGCTACCTTTTCGCTTGCTGCTGTCTTAGCGGGAACTGGATGATCGATCAGTCGGATAGGGGACTCATACAGTGCAGACAAAGCCTGTTCATCAAGCAACTTATCCGCGCTGCCTTCAAACGCAATCTGCCCTTTTTTTAGGGCAACAATATGTGTGGCGTAACGAAGCGCTAGGTTCAAATCGTGCAAAATAACGATAACGCCAACGTCTTCATTTTTGTTCAGTTCAGACAATAAACTCATCAGTTGGAATTGGTGATGAACATCCAATGCAGAAGTCGGTTCATCAAGGATCAATACCGGTGACTGTTGAGCCAGCAACATGGAGACCCACGCTCGTTGACGTTCACCACCAGATAAGTCATCCGCTAATGCTTGTGAGAATTCAGTAACACCGGTTCTTTCCATTGCTTGCTGGATGATCGACTTATCTTCTGAATTCCAACGGCCAAGTGCGCCTCGCCAAGGAAAACGCCCTAAACGAACCAGCTCTTCGACAGTTAAGCCAGCAGAAGCTGGAAGTTTTTGCGGTAAATACGCAATCTTCTTGGCTAAGTCTTTGCTTTTTAGTGAAGAAAGAGAAGTGCCGTCCAGTTCAACGCTACCATGATCCGGTGACATCTGCCCTGATAGCAAATTAACGAGTGTAGATTTACCTGAACCATTATGGCCAAGAACGACAGTCAGTTCATTGGTCGTAATCGCAAGGTCTTCAATTGAGAGAATGGTTCGTTCATCACGAACAATTTTGATGTTTGAAAGCTGAAACATGTCAGTCCTGTGTCTAAACCAATAAAGCGAATCAATGAAATCAAATAAGCTTTATTGACCTTTAAAAATAGAGGGTGTTATTGCGCTGCTTTTTTGTTATCGGGGTGTCTTGGACAATCGTCGCAATACTTTCCTGATTCGCATTTGTAAACTAAGCAGCAGCTGACTCTGATTAGCTTTAGCATACCTGAGTTTGCATCAACCTTCAGGCTGTCCAAATGACTTTCCGACAATTGGCATGCCGCTAACCAAAGCTTCGCTTGTTCAGTGATATAGTCGTTAGTTAGGCTTGGTTCGTGCTGCTGAAGCTTGATCAAACTACTTAACAGTAGATCAGCCAGTAAGTGGTTGGTAAACCCTGGACGAATGCGTGTCCACTCACTAATCTGGCTGCGATAAAACTCGGTCAGCGCAAAAATAGCTTCACCCGCCTGTGGAATCAGTTCTTCTGGTGAACCGTGTTGATGATCACCATTAAAGAAACGGTAGCCGGTGACAAACTCTTTATATCTAAACTGGCCGATGTTCTTAATATCCGGCAATGAGTGAAGGCCATAAATGGAAATGAAGGTCACATAGATGGGTTGCCAGCATACTAGATCCCACGTTCGGGTTAACCAATAGGCTTTGCCCGCTTCAGGGTGGTTTTGTGCGAGGCCATCGTAAACGCGTTTGATCTCTTTATGGCTATCGTCATTCGTTATTGCAATGCTCTTACTATGCAGAGCACCAAAGCTTCCGCTTAAATAAGGGGTAACTTGCTTTGAGTAAGCGAAAATTTTTTGATGTAGAGACGGCGCTCTCCTACTAGTGACAATATTGTGGAGCTGGGAAAGCATCTTAAACCATTAAATGAGAATCAGTTGCGTTATCATAGCGAACCTAATTAAGGATAACCATACAAAATGGAGCATCTACGTTGGGCTTTTGCTGTTTTGGTTAATTTATGAATTGTACGCGGCTTAGCCTTTTTTAAGTGATCAAAGCCTTTTTAAATGATAAAAGTATTGCTGAAACCAATATGTTTTAGATCGTGTTGAGCTTTACTCAACCCCGAAAGGTCAACACGCCTTAGCCACCACCGAGAATATGAAAGCTTGAATATGAACACACCTGCATTTGACCGTATCAGCCGCGTTTTGGCTTATATCCATGCGAACCTTAGTTCTGCGCTATCTCTAGAAGATATTGCAAAGCAAAGCTGTTGGTCTCGCTGGCAACTGCAAAGAGTGTTTCAAGCCGAAACTGGGCTTACTGTGGCGAACTATGTGAGAGAGCTAAAACTGAGTCAGGCTGCCGAAGAGCTACTTGATGGAAGAGACCGGGTCATTGATGTTGCACTCGGGCTTGGATTCAACTCAGAAATTAGTTTTAGTCGTTCCTTTAAGCAGATGTTTGGGGCAAGCCCAAGCCAATATAGAAAAGCGGGTAAAAGAGTAGGGCTAAGGAAGCCGATACAAGTATCTGAAACCGTCAGTGCAGAAGAAAAAGGCGCTCTGAGTTTTGTTGAAGTTCGCATCGACGAAAAAGAGTCGTTTCTTGTTAAAGGCATGACATCAGAAATCAGTGGTTTGTTTTCACTCACGCAAGACTTCGCTCAGAAAGTCCCTCAGCTATGGTCACTTTTAGAAGGTGAGGTTGAGCTCCCTGACGACAACGTGCTCCAGTTCATTGGCGTGGTTGACCTGACTCAGTCTTGCTTTGACGGCACGAATATTCACTATTGGGCAGGAGTTGAGCTTCAGGAAGGAATTTCAATCCCGCAATTACCGAGTATTATCTCTGAAAGGTTAGAGGTACTGACGGTTCCTAAGCAAACTTATGCTGTAGTGAAGCACTGTGGTCCAATTGAGAATTTACGACACACCTTGAGTTGGTTTGTGCTGAATTGGATGCCAAGTTCAGGTTATCGTGGCGTTGATGGATATGAGCTTGAAGTGTATCCATTTGGCTATCAAGCTCATGCTGCTAATGCAGAAATGGAGTACTGGATCCCTATTATTAAATCGTAGTCATATTCCCGCTCACTCTCTTCTAGCAAAGCCTTCCTATCAATAGGGTCAATTGTCTTTTTAATCACCAATTGACCGTTTTCTACTAAAAATAGGTCAAGTTCTTTTTGAATTTGCACCAAATTGTTAATTATCCCACCTCTAGATACATACAATGCAAATGAGATTTATTATTATTTATATTAAGCATTGGTACCGAGGGAATTATGACCACTCACACTCGTTTTAAGTATTCATCATTGGCAGTCGCGTTGCTGACTGCGTTCTCAGCGCAAGCATTAGCGGAAGAAACCGTTACTGCGGTAGATTCGAATGTAGAAACTGTCACTATTATGGGTAAAGCCTATCGTAATACAGCAACTAAATCGGCACTTGAGCCAGAAGAAACACCTCAAGGTATTACAGTCATTGATGAAGAACAGTTAGAGCAACGAGGTGTGAAGTCCCTCAATCAGGCACTTAGATATGCGCCGGGTGTTGTGACGGAGCAAAAGGGCGCATCAGTAACGATGTACGATACGTTCTCGATTCGTGGGTTTAGTAACAATCAGAGTTACTACGATGGCTTGATTCTGCCGTTCCTTACTGGATGGAACCTGCAACCTCAGATCGACCCTATTGCGATTCAGCAAGTTGAAGTGTTTAAAGGCCCTACGTCTGTGTTGTATGGATCGATGCCGCCGGGTGGTATGGTCAACATGATCGCGAAGGCACCGCAAGAAGACTGGTCGACAAAAGTGGGTGTATCTACAGGCTCAAGAAACTTGATGGAAGCGTCAATTGATACTTCAGGTCAGTTAGGTGACAGTGACTTTTCATATCGTTTAGTTGCACTCGCTCGTAAACAAGAGAGCCAAGTTGATAACGCTGAAGAAGAGCGTTATGTGATTGCTCCATCGCTAGATTGGCAGGTATCTGATAGAACACTTATTAACTTCAATCTTTACTATCAGAATGATCCGTCAATGGGTACTAACTCTGCAATGCCGCTCGAAGTATTGAAGGCAAGTGATCCATCTGTGTCGATGGGCGACAAGAACTGGAGTACCTTTGAACGTGAAGTCTTGATGTTAGGTTACAAAATTAACCACCAAATCAATGACAACTGGACTTTCCTTCAGAACGCTCGTTATTCCGATGCGTCGCTATATCAAGAAAACACCTACCATCGCGGTACGAATTTTAACGCCGCAACTGGTAGCTTAATTCGAAATGTGTATAGCACGGATGAAGACTCTCAAAGCTTTGTTATCGATAACCAAGTTTCAGGCCGCGTCGAAATTAGTGGCTTAGAGCACAATTTACTATTCGGTGTCGACTACCTAAAGCTAACAGGTGACTCTTTGTACAAAGAGTTTGATGCAAACAGTAGTTTCGGTGATTTCAACGCATACAATCCAAATAACGACCTTTTGGATAAAAGTCAGCTGCAAGAGAATTACCGTGAATCCCACGACATTACTACCGAGCAGTTAGGATTATATTTCCAAGACCAAGTTCGCTATGACGAGCTGGTTTTACTTGCTGGTGGACGTTACGACATGTTCAAAGCGAGTGACGATAAAACGAGTATTTACCCAACAAGCGATGGCACAGAAAAAGCGGATCACAATCAGTTCTCTTACCGCGTAGGTGCTTTGTATGAGTTAGATAATGGCATCTCTCCATTTGTAAGTTACGCGACGAGTTTTGAACCAGCTGCTGGTACTGATATTAACGGTAATTCGTTGAAACCTCAGCTGGGTGAGCAAGTCGAACTAGGTGTGAAATACCTGTCTGCTGATATGGCACAGCAACTTACAGCATCATACTTTTACATTACTAAGAAAGATTCAATTGCTGCAGATCCATCGGATCCAACGTATCGCTCTAAGATTCAGTTAGGCGAAGTGCGTTCTCAAGGTGTCGAAGTCGAAGGCAGATGGTTTGTAACGGAAGATTGGGATGTTAATGCGAGCTATACGTATGTCGACATGGAAGTGACTGAAGATGCGAACCCAGATCTAGAAGGCACTACACCAATCTATGTACCGACACATGCTGCTAATCTATGGAGCAATTACTATGTCTATGGTGGTGCTTTATCAGGAACTCGCTTCAGTGCAGGTGCACGTTATATGGGTGAAATGGAGATGGATGCAACCAATACTCAAGGAAAAGTACCCTCATATACGGTTGTCGATTTGTCCGTGGGTTATGACTTAGGAGAGGCGAGCGACACATTATCTGGCGCAACCGCTAACTTGTTAGTGAATAACCTATTCAATGAAGAGTACTACACCTGTTACGACCAATCGAACTGCTGGTTTGGTGCTGAGCAATCTGTAGAGCTAAGCGTAAACTATGAATTCTAACTAGGTTAGGGTGATCAATTTTAAAGCAGCCTTCACTGGGTTGCTTTTGTTGTTTGAAGAAATATAGAATTTAGATTGAGTAGGCAACAGTATGAATTTACAACGAATAGCTTCCCATTTTTCTAAAGTAAAGTGCTTGAATGCAAAGCTGGTGGTATCCGTATTAGCGAGCGCTTTATCGTTTAATGCGATGGCGGATTTTCAAGTTGAAGACAGTGAGGGTGTTAAAACCCTTGAAGCTCAGCCTGTTAGAGTGGCTGCGCTGAACTGGGACATTGCTGAACAAGTGATTGAACTCGGTGTCACGCTAGTAGCAGTACCTGATATTGCAGGTTATACCGATTGGGTTGTTCAACCTGCGATTCCAGAAGGCGTGGCAGATATTGGCACTCGAACTGAGCCTAATTTCTCTGCTTTGAAGAAGCTAAACCCTGATGTGATTCTTATCGCTTCTCCTCAGAAAGATCTTCAGGAACGACTTTCTGAAATTGCGCCCGTGCTTTACTATCAAACATACAGTGACCAGCACAGCAATGCAGCGGCTGCTATCGAGAACTTCAAGAAGATCGGACAGTTGCTTGGTAAAGAAGAACAAGCGAACCAAAAGCTGGCCGCAATGGATGAGCGTATCGCGGTTCTAAAAGCTGAACTAGATAAAGCGTATTCGGGCGACAACCCGAAAGTCACCTCTTTCCGTTTTGCGAGCACCACTTCGGTATACATTTACGGTGATAACTCGATTCCACAATATGCACTTGAGCAGCTAGGCTTTGAGAATGCGATGGATCTTCCTGCAAGTGAGTGGGGCATCAGTCAAAAACGCATGACTGAGCTTAAGAACGTGAAGAAGGGTATCGCACTTTACTTTGAACCTTTCCCATATCAAGACAAACTAGACCGCTCTCCGGTCTGGAAGAGCATGCCCTTTGTTCGAAATGGTCAATTTAGCCCAGTGGCAGCAAGTTGGAGCTACGGTGGTGCCATGTCGATTTTGTATAACGCGGAAGCTATGGCGCAATCGTTGTTGACGCTAGCGGAGCAATAATGAAATCCAGTGGTTTGATGATGGGAGCGGCGTTATTTATCGCCGCCCTTATTCATTTATGGTTGGGTCAGTCTGAATTTGGCCCTATTGGTGAGTTGCTTCAACAAGCCTCACAGATCAGTGACATCGTTACATTCAACTCAATGGTTGATGATTCATTCGAGCTGATGGCGTTAGCCTATGTCAACTTACCTCGCTTGGTCATGGCAATCTTGGTTGGCGCAACACTTGGCACCATCGGCAGCTTGTTTCAACAACTGACCCAAAATCGTATGATGTCGCCGCTAACCTTAGGTACATCGTCAGGTGCATGGCTTGGTCTGGTTATTCTGAATGTGGTTGCGCCGATGTTGGTCGCTCAGTATTCAGTTTGGTTTGCTTTAATCGGTGCGCTGCTTGCGATGGGGCTGATTGTTTCGATTGTTGGAATCAAAAACATGAGCGGCTTGCCAATTGTATTGGCGGGTATGGCGGTCAACTTGTTGCTAGGGGCATTTGCGACGGCGATTATTCTGCTCAACGACCAGTACGCACAAAATCTGTTTGTGTGGGGAGCGGGCGATCTAGGACAGAATGGTTGGGAACAAGTGCTTTGGTTGATGCCTAAGCTGTTGCCGATTTTTGCCATATTCTTTTTAGCACCGCGAGTTCTGACTTTGCTTTCCATCGGCACAGAAGGGGCAGCAGCGCGTGGCCTTAACATCGGAACGACATTCTTTGTATTGATGGCGGTTGGCGTTTGGTTGGTGTCTGTGTCGATTACCTCAGTGGGCGTGATCAGCTTTATCGGCTTGATTGCCCCTAATATCGCTAGGCATCTAGGTTTTTTAAAGGCCAAATCTGAACTCATCGCAAGCTGTGTATTAGGTGCGTTACTGCTGTGTGTCACTGACAGCTTGGCGATCTTCTTGGCGCAATGGTCTTTGGATATGATTCCAACAGGGACGGCAACCGCAGTGATTGGTGCTCCAGCTTTGATCATTATTGCTCGCAAGCAAATGTCTGCTCAAGATCAGCTGTTTTTCTCGATGCCTAAAGGGCCAAAGTTTATTTCACCTGTGGCTTACTTCTTGTTGGGCACAATGATTTTCGGGTTGCTGGCGTTGAGTTCATTGTCTCAGCCTTCTTCTGATATGGGCTACTTTGTTATTCCAGACGCATTTGAATGGTCTATTCGTTGGCCTAGAATGTTAACCGCGATATTCGCTGGTGGCGGCTTAGCGGTGGCGGGTGTGATTTTACAAAGATTGGTCTACAACCCGCTCGCAAGCCCAGATATTCTTGGTGTGTCGGCGGGTGCGGTTCTGGCGTTGATTTTCAGTAGCTTATTCATGGGCTATTCGATTCACTCGCTAAGCCCGTGGGTTGCGTTTCTGGGCACTGCGATTGCACTCTGTTTGTTATTGTTGCTTGGCAAGAAGCATCAGTTCGCGCCATCGATTTTGATCCTCACAGGTATTTCGCTGACCGCGGTATTGGAAGCTTTGGTGCAATTCTCTCTAACGCGAGTGGGTGAAGGGAAATACACATTATTGGCTTGGTTAGCAGGGTCTACCTACCGTGTGGAGCCTGAGTCTGCCACTATAATGGCTGTCGTGATAACGGCTTGTATTGGTGTGGCTCTGCTGTTGAGTCGTTGGGTGACGTTAATTGCGACTGGACGTCAGTTCGCGAGTGCCAGAGGGTTGAATATCAATATCGCCTACGTGGCATTGTTGTGTATTGTTGCGATCTTATGTTCGGTCGTGACAACCACCATGGGACCTGTCGCGTTTATCGGCTTGTTAGCTCCGCATATCGCTGCAATGATGGGGGCTCGTTTGGTTCGAGAGCAGATCATCTTGTCGTTTTTAATTGGTGCTGCACTCATGCTATTTGCAGACTGGTTAGGGCAAGTGGTGGTATTCCCAGCTCAACTCGCTGCAGGGACGTTAGTTTCCATTATTGGTGGTAGCTACTTCATCTTCTTGTTATTGAAATCTCGCAGAACATAGGTTCTCCCAAAACTGAGAGTCCGTGATTATCAAAGCTACTGGTATTCAAAGCTACGAATAAAAAGCAGTGAATGGAGCGATCCATCACTGCTTTTTTATTTATGTCGTTTGTGTAAAGGGGCGGTGTTAAGCAACACAGGTCTCGCTTCTTAATGTGCAAGTTTGGCATATGTTAATAAAATGTATAATCTAAAGGTCTGACCACTGATAAGGTAGCCACCATGCCAAACCTCGATCGTATTACTTGTTCTATCGATGAAAACCAAATTGCGACGGTTGTGTTGAATCGACCCGATAAGCTGAATGCTATTGATATGGCGATGTTTGAAGCCGTTAATGACATGATAAGTGAGCTCAAGAAGAACAGAGATATTCGAGCTGTTATTGTTAAAGGCAGTGGTTCCGATTTTTGTTCTGGTTTAGATGTTAAATCGTTATTAAACAGTAAAGTAGGGGCGATGAAGCTTTTGTTCAAATGGTTACCGACATTACCTAATGCTGCGCAGCACTTTTCGCTTGGTTGGCGAGAGATCCCATGTCCTGTCATTTTTGCGATTCATGGTCGTTGTTGGGGAGGCGGCCTTCAATTAGCCAGTGGTGGTGATTTTAGGATGGCCAGTCCAGACGCGACTTTCTCGATACTGGAAGCCAAATGGGGTTTGATTCCTGACATGGGAGGCGCCATCGCATTTCGAGAGTTAATGCGTAAAGATCACACCCTAGAAATGGCGATGACGGCCAAAGTGATCGACTGCGAAACCGCGAAAGAATATGGATTGGTGACCAAGATTGCCGAAGACCCTTACGCTGAAGCTTATGCCTTGGCATTGGAATGTGCGAATCGGTCGCCAGATGTTGTCGCTGCTAATAAGAAACTCTATAACAAGACTTGGTGGTCAAGCCCGGGAATGGCTGTATTCTACGAGACTTGGTATCAGATAAAGGTTGGGTTAGGTAAGAACAGAGCGATTGCTGCTCAACGTGAAATTCATCCCGATAAGCCACGCTCTTACTTAGCAAGAAAGTTCAAATAACGCTTGTACAGGAATAATCGATATTCCCTTTGTTTATGGGGCTTTGCGGTAACCTTAGAGCAATTTAATGTCTAAGGCTAAATGAGCGCTCTGATGAACAAAACTTTTACTTACTCTCTAGCTGCCACTGCAATTTTTACGAGCTTAAATGCATTCGCAAGTGGCCTGTTTTTGCAAGAAGCTGTCGTTGCCAACGCTGGTACTACTGGTGCTGGCGACGGTGTTTACACTCGATCTGCAGCGGCGATGTGGACAAACCCTGCCACTATGTCTCACATGGGCGAAAGTAAGACGACCATCAACACCATGGCTTTCGATCTTGAGATGAAATATCAAGATAACGGTGACAAGCAAGATGGTAAAGCTCACTCAGTGATGCCTTCATTTGGCGCATTCCACGCTCATCAAGTCACTGACAAGTTACACCTTGGTATAGCACTTGGTGCTGTCGGTGGCTCTAGCTTAGATTACGGCAGCAATTGGGCGGGTGCAGCACTTTTAGAAGATATCACTCTCACTGCAATGCAAGTGAACCCATCACTAAGTTATAAGCTGAATGACCAGTGGTCAGTAGGCGCAGGTGTGCAATTCAGTTGGGCTGCATTCCAACAAACAACGTCAATGCTTACTGCTAAACAAGACACTGATTGGGCATACGGCTATAACCTTGGCGTAATGTACACACCGACAGATAAACTTAAGTTAGGTGCCAGCTATAGATCTAAGCTAGAACACGAGTTTAATAACGAAGTGAAAGGTTTAGGTGATGTTGCTAACTCTTTTTCTACAGATATTGCTCTTCCTGAAATCATTGACTTCAGTGCAAGTTATGCATTGAACTCTCAACTTGATCTTTTGGCGAGCATTCAATTCCACCGTTGGAGTGAATGGGATGAAACCGTACTTGATTTTGGAGCAACTAGTATCGGTGGTGTTCCTATTAAACGCGATTGGGATGATGTGTGGAAATTTGCGGTAGGTGCGGACTATCAATTGAACTCAGACTGGCGCTTAAAAGCAGGGTTCTCTTACGAAACTTCGCCACAAGATGATCCTGCAATGCAATGGGTTGATTTACCAGTGGGTGAACAGTACCGTTACTCAGTGGGCGCATCTACCTACTGGGATGACATCTTAATTGACGTGTTCTACGAATATGCAGATTTAGGATCAGTTGAGATGGATCGTGATGGGCCTGCTGGACGTAACTTATTAAACGGTTCGTTCGATGGTCGTATCCACTTCGTTGGCGTCAGTGCTACCTTCTAATGACAAAACTTAACTTATTAATTGTTGCAGCAGTAACATGGTGTTCAACGGGTGCTTTTGCTGAAGAGAAGCACCCTGACGACCCGACTAAAATCGTAACCAAAGCTGGCGTTGCTTATAACGAAGATTTACAGTTCTCTGGGTCTATTGGTTTAGATGAAGCGCGAATGATCAATGCTCGTGTCAATGCAGACGGCGAAGAGTGGCGATTAGGCGGTTCATGGCTGTTGCCTATGGGTATCGTGAACTTCAACTTTAGCCGCTCTGAGTATGATAATGATGCTTATAAGAATAACTACAGTATTGGTACGTTTATACCACTGAGTTATTTCGACATTGAGCCGTTCGGGTGGCAAATCTTCCCTATGGCTGGCTACAGTTATAATGATGGCGAAGTAGCGGTTTTCGATTATGACAACGTTGGCTCTGATTATGTATTGATGCCGAGTGCAACACACGGTGGTTACATTGGCGCGTTTGGCTTAAAAACGATTACGGATGAATGGTCTATTATGGGCTTCGGTGGTGGTTCAATGGGCTCTGATGATTATTCAGGGTATTGGGCTGGTGTCGGTGCTAGCTACAAGTTGAGTGATGCTCAATCATTCAACTTCTTCACTATCTTTGCTGAGGATGACTTCGGTGAAAATAACAGTGTTGGGGCTTCTTATACCTATGAGTTCAAATAACTGTTAGCAGGCAGCAATTCGCAGGTGGACACCTCTCGTAAGAACCATTGACTTAGTCCAGATTAAATTGAACAAAGTCGCTTATTAAAACTTAGCGACTTTCTTTTATTACCATTTCTCCAATCTTTTTTATCTCTTTTTGATGCTTTCTATATCTTTCTCACATGAGAGTGCCGCTCTCTTAATCTAGATTAAGTTTTCCCTGTCTTATTCTCTGTAGTATCCGCCTGAATCAGTGCCCATGCTTAATGGGTAACTCGCGTAATACGATTTTGAGAGGAAGACACTTGAGCACTTTGTTTACAGAAACCCACATTGGCAAGATGACACTAAAGAACCGCTTCATGAGAAGTGCAACGTGGGAAAATATGGCCACCGAAGATGGGCATATGACAGATAAACTGTACGCTATCTATGAAGAGTTGGCTCAAGGTGAAATCGGCCTGATCGTAACGGGTTACGCGAACATTGTTGAAGAAGAAAAGCCGAATGCGGGCATGATGGGGATGTATAACGACTCATTCATAGCAGAGTATCAAAAGCTGACTCAACTGGTGCACGATAATGACTCTAAAATCGTGATGCAATTGGCTTATGGTGGCACCAAAACCACGCATGATCTTGGCGAACGAGTGATCTACGCACCAAGTGAGGTTCCAGAAAAAGGAACTCAAACACTAGGCAAAGCGATGACTAAAGACGAGATCGACTACATTGTTGATGCGTTTGCTCAAGCGTCATTGAGAGCACAGAAATCAGGTTTTGATGGCGTTGAAATTCATGCTGCTCATACCTATCTGATTAACCAGTTCTTAAGTCCTTATTACAACCAGCGTGAGGACGAATACGGCGGTAGCTTAGAAAATCGCATGAGATTTTTGCTAGAGATCTACACGGCAACGCGCAAGCTAGTAGGCGACGATTTCCCAATCTTGGTTAAGCTGACCGCTTCTGAGTTTTTTGAGGGCGGTGTGACCTTCGATGAAACGCGTTTGGTGTGTAAAAAGCTTGAAGAAGTAGGCGTTGATGGCATTGTAGTTTCTGGCAACATTCATGGTAAAGCCGACACCATGATTGGCGAGTCACACGACGGATTTACTATCCAAGCTGAAGGTTACTTCCATGAATACGGCCACGCAATTAGCCAAGACGTTAACATCCCAGTTATCACGGTTGGCGGCCTGACGGATTTTGATGCTATCGAAGCGATTGCGAACAACACGGGCATTGAGTACTTCGCACTTTCACGACCTCTGCTTTCTGAGCCGCACTTAGTGAAGCGTTGGAAAGAAGGGGATAAAAGCCCTGTTGAATGCGAACGATGCTCTAAGTGTCGCACTAAGCGCGGTAACTTCTGCGTGGTCAACAAAGACAGAAAAGTACAGCTTGCTCGTATGTAGTCGCTGAACCCAGCTCCAAGCGTGAGCCGGAGTTTATAACTGAGTCTAAGTTTGAGCCTGTGTAATCGCGCAGGCTTTTATTTATTTCATATTATATGAAACGAAATTTGAAACCTTATTAATCACATCTTCCTGTCAAATTGGCGCGATTAAACAGATACACTAAGCCTGTAAATTGTCCAACCAAGTTATCGATAAAAACTGAGCAAACTTTGAAATTACTTCCTCTCTTAAAGCAACCTCGAATCCACTGACGATTCTTTAGTTTTAGCGACATTGCTATGATTTAAGCGTGATACTCACTATTCATCCCAGCGAACCCTGTGTTTATGGGGCGTTAGTTTGTGCACCTTGGATTTGCATCGTCGAACATTTTGATATTTAAACGGATAAAACTAAATAGATCATTCAGAGGTAAAAATGCACAAGAAGCATTGGTCCAAATTCGAGTTGCTACATGAAGTCGTAACCAACCCCAATATTCACGTAAAAGGTCAACACAGTTATTACAGCGATTGCTGGGATAATGGCTTTGAACAGTCAGTAGTGCGTTATTTACATGGCGACGAGGTCAGCCGCCGGTGGGAGCCGCGATGGGAAATCGACGAACTCTATATCGGTGATTATGTCTGCATTGGGGCCGAGGTTGTGATTTTAATGGGCGGTAACCATACACACAGAGTCGATTGGTTTTCACTTTACCCATTTATGGATGTCATTGATGACGCCTACATTGGTAAAGGTGATACTCACATTAAAGATGGGGTGTGGCTAGGCATGCGAGCGATGGTGATGCCCGGTGTTACGATTGGCGAAGGCGCTGTGGTTGCAGCGAATAGCGTTGTGACAAAAGACGTCGTACCCTACAGCATTGTCGGTGGCTCTCCAGCTAAAGTCGTCAAATACCGCTTTGATGAATCCGTAATTGATGAGCTCATTTCATTCAAAATATACGAGTGGCCCTCAGATAAATTTGAAGCACTGAAACCGTATTTATGTAACTCGGATTTCTCAAAGCTAAAGCAGGCGATAGCGGATTACGACAATGGTTTGTAAGGAGCGTTTATAAGGTACAGATATAGCCACAGATTTGTGTAAAAAGATCTGTGTCATATTTATATTGAAAAACACGTTAAATCAGTTCGTTACCTTGCAATACCCAATATGGTGTACCAATCTTATTTCATAAGCATGGATAAGGATTGTGTATGCCCGCAAGTTCAATGAAAAACAAAGGGGTGGTGGGGAAAGTCCTACTGCCTTCTTTGCTCATAAATCTTCTTTCTCTCGCCGTTCCGCTAACGGTTTTACAAATTTACGATCGTATCTTACCTAATCAGAGTTATGGGACTGCCACTCTGTTATTAGCGGGTGCGACGTTGGCTGTTGCTATGGAAGCACTCATGCGTTTTGTGCGTACTTGGCTTTTGTCTGCTGCGGCCAGTAATACCGAGAAAGCAACCTATCAAACCTTGGTGGAAAGGGTGACTAATGCTTCATCAAGACATCTTCGTCATTTAGGTGTTGGTGGCGTAGAAGAAGGGCTCGGCTCTGTATCCAAAGTCAAAGATTGGTATTCCGGTGGGGTGATTGCAGGCTTTATTGATTTGCCTTTCGCATTGATCTTCTTGGGTTTGGTGGCTTATATCGGCGGTGAGCTGGTGGCGATACCTTTGGCAGTTTGGCTGATTACTCTCGGAATTGTTTGGTTATCTTCTATTCGCGTTAAAAGCCTAAGTGAAGAAGCTTCCCAAGATGAGCAGGAGCGAAAAGCGTTTTTGATTTTGCTAAGCCAAACCATTCAAGGAATCAAACGTCAGGCTGTTGAGTCTCGAATCTTCAATCAGTTTAAATCCCTCAATAATGTTCGTTCTCAGTCTAAAGCGAGAGAAGAGGAACAGAATGCCTTTGCCCAAGAGTGTATTCAGCTTGCAGCATTAGCGACGTCAGTTTTACTCGTGATTACTGGCAGCTTATGGGTGCTGGATGGTCAGTTAACTACTGGTGGATTGGCGGCATGTTCTATCTTATCGGGCAGAGCGGTTGCACCGTTAAGCGCTCTGGTCGGCGTTCGAATCAAGCTTAATTCAATACACAGCGCGAATCAGGCAATAGAAAAATTGAGTGACTTGTCACTATCGGAATCTTCAGATTCTGAGCAAGCTGAGAGCCACTTGTCTGACTTTGAAATGTTGGAAATCAAGCAAGCGACCGTTGAAAGATACGGTGAACTCGCTCATGCCGATGTCACATTGAATAAAGGTGAGTTGGTATTGCTAGAGAGCGAAGATCGTAACACCAATAGCCACCTATTGTCGTCGATAGCAGGTATTGATGATCTGAAAACCGGTGAGTGCTTCATTAACGGAGCTGCCGTTTCTATCGCATCCGTAACCAATATTGCGGCCTACTGCGGCGTTAAAGGGCAGTTGGTGTCAGGTACTATTCTCGACAACTTGTGCGGGTTTGATCCTGAGAGAACACATAGCGCCAGTGACTATGCTAAGCGTTTGGGTTTGACCAAGGAAATCACTCGATTACCCGATGGACTAGAGACACAAATTGGCCATACGAGTGCGTCTTTACTGAGTATGGGCAACGTGAAAATGCTCAATATCGCGACTCAACTGGCAAGTGACAAGCCCATTATCATGTTAGAAAGGCCAGACTCTTCGCTTGATTTAGATGCCCTTGGAAACTTAGCTAAGGTTCTGGAAGAAGAAGTGGCGGCAGGACGGACGATACTGATGGTGAGCTATCATGCAAAACTTCGCGAACTAGTGAGTCGAACAATTACAGTAGAAAACGGTTCAATTGCCGAAGACAGTACTAATCAGCAGGAGGTCATTGCATGAATCGTTTAGATGCTAATCGCCATGGCGAAACAGACGGTCAACATGAGCCGATGAACCGACTGGAAACTGAAAGCCTTTCTGTGCTCAAGGAGTTGGAAGTTAATGCGAATATCCAATTGTTCGCTCGCCAATGGGTTGATGAGAACGGCATTGAATCAATTGATGATATGTTTGCCCTGTTTGATAGGCTTGCATTGCCATATCGCTTGGTTGCCAACTTAGATGAAGTAGGCGATCACAAATTAGTTCTACTGGTTCTCGGTGAAAATGAATTGGTTTCTGGTCACTTGGAGTCAAAACAGTTTGTTGCCGTTGATGGCAATGAAGACGTTTCAGACATTCCTCAGTTTTGCATCGTTATCGATGGGCCACCATTAGAGAAGGCATCTCCTGACTGGGTTGGCGAAAGGTTACATGCGTTTCGCCCTATCATCCCTAAATTGCTGTTGGTCAGTTTTATCACCAACTTGTTTGCACTTGCTGTTCCATTCATCACGATGTCGATTTATGACCATGTGATTGGCGGTGATGCAGGGCATGAGCTGCAAGGTATCGCCATTGGCGCGGCGTTGTTGTTTGTAATGATGGGGTGGTTGAGAACATTACGTAGCCGAGTGTTTGCTTCAGTTTCGAACCGAGTAAGTCGTGAAACCTCTCAATCCCTTGTGCAGCGTCTGCTTCGAAATAGCTATGCTCAAAACCAGCAAACGGCTTCGTCTAGTCAGCAAAACCAAGTGATGCTGTCAGAGCGTATTTCAGGTGTGCTATCTGGGCCATTAGGAAATGCGTTATTTGATCTTCCCTTCATTCTAATCTTCGTACTTGCGATTGGTGTGTTAGGCGGGTGGTTAGTGCTGGTTCCAATCGTTTCTTTGGTTCTGTATTACTTATTGGCTAAGCGTACGATACGCTCTAGCAGCAAGCGTTCAATGCAATCGACGGTAGCAGGTACGAATCGTCAAAATATGACCAATGAATTGTCATCCAAGCTTGCCTTTATTCGCAGTGCCGGATTCTCAGAGCACTGGATTCAACGCTTCAAAAAAGCCAACCTTCTCGCGTCTACAGTGACCTTTAATCAATCGGTTCTCCAGAGTCGTTACACCTCGATTTACTATTTCATTGGTGTAGGTTCGACACTCGCGGTGATGGGGTTAGGCATTGGACTTATCTTTGAACAAGTGATGACCCCCGGTGGTTTGATTGCTTCAATGATGTTGATATCTAAAGTGACGGGTCCCGCTCAGGTGTTGGCAAACAGTGCGATGCGTTTTAACAGCTTTAATCAATCCAAATTGCAGGTAAATCGTATTTTGTCTCAGCCATCTGAGCGCGAGTTCAGTTACCAACATCACCCGTTGCCTGTGGTAGCGCCTAGCTTGAAATTAGACCAAGTGACACTGCGTTATCCCAAACAGAGTCGCCCCGCCTTGAATGGTGTGAGTTTTGATATTGAAGCGGGTGAAATTGTTGCGATTACTGGCCCTTCTGGGAGCGGTAAATCAACATTGATCGAAGTGCTGTCTGGCTTGCAGCTTATCCAAAACGGCATGGTTGAGCTTGAAGGTGTTAATCTCGTTCAATACGACCCGCAGCTCTATCGTCACTGGTGTTTCATTCGAGCCGCATACCCTGATTTGCTTACGCTGAGTATT
This sequence comes from Vibrio splendidus 12E03, assembly GCF_000272105.2. Classification (GTDB taxonomy): domain Bacteria; phylum Pseudomonadota; class Gammaproteobacteria; order Enterobacterales; family Vibrionaceae; genus Vibrio; species Vibrio splendidus_I. The sequence goes on along the minus strand of NZ_AJZD02000296.1, from coordinate 1,658 downwards.
CGAGAGTGGCTAAACGACGGTCATAAAGTCGAAGATCAGAAAATGATCTCTGCAATTGAAATGGTGGGAGGAAAGCGTTGGTTCGAGACATTATCAGGTGGGCTAGACACTTCCATCAGCAGTATTCAGCCGGACAGCCTTTTTGACATGTTGTCTGGCAGCGTCGCGCAGATCCTCATTGACGCGAAAGCGCTGGTTTATGACTACCCTATGTTCTTAATGGATAATCCTGTGCCGGATGCTCACCCAAATGCTAAACGTATATTTGGTGAGTTTGTGCACTCGAAAAAAGGAAAAGCAACGGTGATCTACACGTCCCACGATCCGGATTTAATCAAGCTTGCCGATAAAGTTGTGGTATTAAATGAAGGTGCAGTGGTTTATGCCGGTCCATTAGAGCCGGAGCAGTCTTCGAATCAGGAACAGCCTTCAGAACTTCAAGCTTCTCAAGAACCGCAGTTATCTGAGCAACCGTTATCTCAAGAGTTACAGCCGTCAACTCAAGATTCGTCTGCTCAACAAAATGCAGCCCAACAAGAACAATCAGAGTCTAAGCAAGGAGTCGCTAATGACTAAACAATCTATCGAGAAGGGCAAGCGCTACGGTGAACTTGTTGAATCACAAAATACGGCTCGTACATTGGCGCTGGCCACATGGTCGGTTGCCTTATGTGTTATTGCTTTTGCCACTTGGTCTGTCGTCACTCAAGTGGATGAAATCGCCAAAGCCAAAGGTGCTGTGATTCCAGAAGGCGAGAAGCAAGTATTACAAAGTGCGATTGGCGGTAAGTTAAAGCAAATTCTCGTAAAAGAAGGCCAGTTGGTTGAGAAAGGCCAACCGCTTGTTGAGTTTGATGCCACTTTCCAGCGTACCGCCCTTGAAGAGCTCAAGTCTCAACAAGTGACACTTCTAGCCAGTGTGGAGCGTATGAATGCTCTGCTTGAACAACGCGAGCCTAACCTTGCTGAGTTCGAGGTCGATTACCCAGAGATCGTCAGCCAACAAAAAGCGCAGCTGAACGCGCAAAAAGCCCTGTACTTCCAAAAGCGAGTGGTGCTTGAGAAAGAGAGCGAGCAAATTGCAGAACAGCTTCTTAGTGTAGAAAAGGCCTTGCCGAGTTATGAGAAAGAGTTGAATGCGACTAAGCAAGAGTTGAACATACTAGAAAAGGGTTATAAAGCGGGTAACATTTCACGCTTACGTGTGCTTGAAATGCGACAAAAACTGGCCAGTATCGAACAGAAAATCGAAGAAGCTCGTGGTAAGAAAGCGGTGTTAATCAAGCAAGCAGACAGCACAGAGCAAAAAATTGAACAGCTTTTAGCAGAGGCGAAGGCCAAGGTCAGCGATGATCGTTCTAAAGCCGTATCTGACTTATCAGCACTGAATGCCAGAGTTCGTTCAAGCCAAGCTAAATTGACGAACACTATGTTAGTGTCACCGCTACAAGGCTTGGTGCAAAGCCTGCCAAGCACGCAAAACGGTGGTGTTATTCAGCCAGGTGGCACTGTGGTTGAAATCGTTCCTGTTGGTGGGAAAGCCGACTTTAAAGCTCGTTTATCGCCAAGAGATATTGGTTTTGTGAGTGTAGGGCAGCCTACTCGAATTAAGATTGATGCGTTTGATTACAGCCGCTTTGGGGCACTTAAAGGGGCGG
>NZ_AJZD02000295.1:72211-72332 GCF_000272105.2 Vibrio splendidus 12E03 | reverse complement strand
GCAATAAAAAACCCAGCCGAAGCTGGGTCTGTTTAGCGCTCATCTCTCACCACGAGCTAATTTGTGGAAGCCTAACGTTAACGCTTATGATCAACCATGATTATAGTCAACGTGGCCTTTC
>NZ_AJZD02000295.1:71751-72201 GCF_000272105.2 Vibrio splendidus 12E03 | reverse complement strand
CTCTCACCACGAGCTAATTTGTGGAAGCCTTACGTCAACACGATTGGTCAACGTAGCTTTTTAATCGATTAACCTAGTAGGCTAAGTGCCGAGTTCGGAGCTTGCTTCGCTTGAGCAAGAATCGAGCTTGAAGCTTGAGAAAGGATCTGAGACTTAGTCATCTGAGTCGTTTCTTTCGCGAAATCGGTATCTTTAATACGGCTCTTAGATGCGTTAACGTTCTCGTTAATGTTATCTAAGTTGCTGATAGCGTGGTCGAAACGGTTTTGGAAAGCACCTAGCTCAGCACGGTGGCTGTCTACGTACTTAAGTGCCGCATCGATAACCGCTACAGACTCTTGTGCGCCGCCAACAGACGTTACGTCGATAGTATCAACCGTTACGTCTTTGCCAGGTTGCATGCCTAGTTCGCCAGCAAGGCTACCAGAGAATGCCACTTCGCCTTCAACT
>NZ_AJZD02000295.1:71368-71741 GCF_000272105.2 Vibrio splendidus 12E03 | reverse complement strand
ACCTAGCTCAGCACGGTGGCTGTCTACGTATTTAAGTGCCGCATCGATGACTGCTACAGACTCTTGTGCGCCGCCAACTGATGTTACATCAATAGTATCAACGGTTACGTCTTTACCAGGTTGCATGCCTAGTTCGCCAGCCAAGCTGCCAGAGAATGCTACTTCGCCTTCAACCTTGTTGTTACCAGTAAACATTTGTAGCTTGCCATCTTCAGTTACAGACGCTTTCACAGAATCTTGTTGACCGTTGATGTACGTTGCTAGCTCTTCGATGTCGTCACCCGCTTTTGCGCTGATGTCGATTTCTTGGGCTTGACCGAAGTTGTCAGTGAAAGACAATTTTAGGTCGTTAGAACCTGCTTGAACGTTCCAA
>NZ_AJZD02000295.1:0-71358 GCF_000272105.2 Vibrio splendidus 12E03 | reverse complement strand
AGCTCTTCGATGTCGTCACCCGCTTTTGCGTTGATGTCGATCTCTTGTGCTTGACCGAAGTTATCAGTGAATGAAAGTTTTAGGTCGTTAGAGCCAGCTTGCACGTTCCAGTCTTTGTCTTTCGCGTTCTCAGTTTGGTAGCTCTTACCACCCATCTGAGCATTATCAGAGCGCATGTCTTTCAGTTGAAGCATTACCGCTTCACCGTTATCCGCACCGATTTGGAATGATTTAGTACCATGAGTACCGTTAAGCAGCTTGTTACCACCAAAAGACGTCGTTTCCGCGATACGGTTTAGTTCGTCGTTCAGTGCTGTTACTTCTTCTTGAATCGCTACACGCTCAGATTTTGAGTTTGAGCCGTTTGAAGATTGCAGAGACAAATCACGCATACGTTGCAGGATGTTCGTTGTCTCGTTCATTGCACCTTCAGCAGTTTGTGCAATAGAGATACCGTCGTTCGCGTTACGTACAGCAACATCAAGGCCGCGGCTCTGAACGTTCAAACGGTTCGAGATTTGTAGGCCTGCAGCGTCATCTTTTGCGCTGTTGATTTTAGAACCTGAAGCTAGACGCTCCATTGATGTTTGTTGTGCGCTGTTTGCGTTGTTTAGGTAACGTTGCGCTGTCATCGCTGATACGTTTGTATTTACATTCACTGCCATGGTGACTTCTCCAATTGATTTTCCGGTATAGCGGTTTCCGACGTCTCGGAAAACCAAGTAGTTATCTCTAAGTTACTTTTAATAACGGCGTGATTGGCGAAACCTTTAGGAAAAAAACAACAAAATTAAAGAAATAGCGATAAAGGAGAAGAAAGCGTGACTGGCAGTAAAATTATCAAAAAAAGATGAGAAAAACACTAAAGTTGCCGAGAAGTCGGTCGAGCGACAATTTGTATTTTAATTAACCAAACGGACTGATTAAGCCAAAACACATTTATAATATTTTAGGCAATTTATTAACCCAATAAGGTTAAGGCAAGGTTCGGCGCCTGCTTTGCTTGGGCCAATATTGTGGTGCTCACCTGCTGCAAAATTTGTTGCTTAAGCATTTGAGTGGTTTCCTTGGCGTAATCAGTATCTTTAATTCTACTATTTGATGTCGCCAAGTTCTCATGAACATTTTCGAGATTATTAATCGCATGATCAAAGCGGTTTTGCATTGCGCCTAATTCAGAACGATGACTATCCACGTACTTCATCGCTGTATCCAAAATAGAGACAGCACGCTGCGCACCACCCACATCGGTCACGTTGATGTCGTCGACAGATTCGTAATAACCCGCCGACATCGAAAGTTCACTGGCTAACGAACCTGAGAAAGAGATCGTGCCGGCCGTATCTTCGCCAGACATGTAGATCTGAAGTTGCCCTTCGTCATTGACGGAAGCCGATACCAGGTCTGTTTGACCATTGATGTAAGTCGCCAGCTCTTCAATGTCATCGCCCGCTTTAGCATTAATGGTGATCTCTTGAGGCTGACCAAAACGGTCGGTAAAAGACATCGTCATATCATTCTGGTTGGATTTCACTTCCCACGAGTCACTTGCCACGCCACTTGCGACATAACTAAAGCCCCCCATGTTGATGTCATCGGTGCGCATGCTTTTCAGGCCGATTTGCACCGCTTCACCAGAACTACCACCGATCTGAAATGACGAGCTACCAAAACTACCGTTAAGGAGCTTTTTTCCACCAAATGAGGTGGTTTCTGCAATTCGATTCAACTCGTCATTTAAGGCGGTCACTTCTTCTTGAATGGCGATTCGTTCTGATGAACTATTCGAGCCGTTACTCGCTTGTAGGGACAAGTCACGCATGCGTTGCATGATATTGGTGGTTTCATTCATCGCACCTTCTGCTGTCTGCATAATGGAGATGCCGTCATTCGCATTGCGAACAGCGACATCAATTCCGCTCATCTGCGCTTCTAGTCGATTTGAAATTTGTAAGCCAGCCGCATCGTCTTTTGCACTATTAATACGGCTCCCTGAAGCTAAGCGCTCCAAAGATTGGTTCAGCATGTTATTAGCATTAGACAGGTTTCTCTGAGCCACTAACGCCGAGACATTCGTATTAACAGTTATAGCCATAGACCTTCGCTTACAAAAAGATGAATAAAACTCACGATTGCTCTTATATCGACCAGTTCATATAAAGCTTTAATAAAAAAGGAGCCCTGAGGCTCCCTTTCTTTGCTGCAGATGAGGCGATTTACTTAATCGTTAATGCACTCAACATGTCAGTTGAAGGTGCAAAGTAGTAAGCGCCAGTCACTGCTTTGGTAAAGCGAAGCAGTTGGTCTGTTTTGCCATCTGTTGCGCCGTACATGCTCTCTAACATCGCATCGAAGTTATGACGAACGTTACAGTAAGCAATGAACAATAAACCGTGGTCGCCCGTAGCAGTACCGTAAGGTAGGCTGTGGCGAACAATCTTAAGCCCCTTGCCTTCTTCTTTGATATCCACACGGCCAACGTGAGACGCCGCAGGAACATCATCTAACTCAATTGAATCAGGTTTAGTTCGACCAATCACTTTCTCTTGTGCCGATACATTCAAACGATTCCAAGCTGGCAGGTTGTGCACAAAACGCTGCACCATCACATAACTACCACCAGCGAATTCACCCTCAGGCACAATAGCGACTTCAGCTCGTTGTGCGTCTTTCGGGTTTTCAGTGCCATCAACAAAGTCTGTCATGTCACGAGAGTCTAGGAAGCGGTAACCATAAGTTTCATCAACCACTTCAACATCAGCTGCTACTTCAGATAGCAATTTACGCAAGATAAAGAAGTGCAGATCATGTCGGTTTGAATGACAGTGAATCAGAACATCAGACAGTGTGCTCGGCGCGGTGATATCACCTTCACCCAGCGCAGGGAAATCAATTAGATCAGAGGGAGCTGCTTGCTCGAACTTATCCCAAAAAGCTTTTGAGAACGCAACCGACGCCGTTAGGTTTGCATCAGGTTGAGTTTGGTTTAGCTCGTCGATTAGAGTCGGAAGCTTTTGAATTTCTGCTAGTACATTAGCAGTATTAGCGTTCACTTTAAGTTGAACGTAAAGCGCGAAAGGCCCAGCTTCAGGCAAAATAGCACTTTGAACGTTAGGCTGCTCATTTGAAACATTAAGCATAGATTATTCCTTCCAGTTTTAGCTTCTAAGTATAATTGTGAATGGGACAAATGTTTTGATGAGAATCAGTCTTCGAGCTCAACCACTTTAAAGCAATCCCTTGCAGCATGGCTATTGGTTAGATAAAGCGCTAACCACAGCAGCAACAATAGGGTGATGCCATTTGACCAACGGAACCATCCGTTATCCAAATAGATTAAATAAATCGTATGGGAGCCCTGTGCCAAGATAGCCATCATGGTAACCCAACGTCCCCATGACACGACTTTGTTAAGGCGCTTTCTATCTGGCGATCTTAGCCCAAATAACCACATCAGCAGCAAACTAGGCACACTCAACGCGATCCCGACATAAAACATTTGATGATCTGGATAGATGATTTCGAGGATATCAGTGCCCGACTCTCGGCTTGCACCTGCAACAATGAAAACGACCAAGGCTTTCGCAAGAAACAGCCAACCTAACCATAATAGGATTGGGGCTTTCAAAAAGCCGTGCTTGTCGTATTGTTCTATGGAGTACCGCACAAATCTCACTTTCACTTATTTTCAAACCAACACTTTAACGCAAATCATTCATACTTAGCTAGCTTTGCGTTATCTTAGTAGCCAATCCGTTTTAATTATCGAACTCAGTATGAAAAAGAAAACTAATACGCCCTCTGTTGAATCTCAACAAGAAGCACTGAAGATAGCCAAAGCGACTCAAAAGCCAGCTCAAACCAAAGAACAGACCAAGTTGATTGCGCAAGGTATCGAGAAGGGCATCGCACTTTACAAGAAACAGCAGAAAGAGCGCAGTCGTCAAGCCGACAAAGCAAAAAAGCGAGTACAGAAAGAGAAACAAACTCAGCAGACTAACCAAGAACAGAATGTCGACACAAGTGTTGAAACAAGATCAAATCACGGCAGCAAATTACCGTGGCTACTACTGATAGCTAGCTGGATAGGCTTCGCGATTTATTTGATGAAATAACAGGATAAACGTATGAAAAAGGAATTAGTCGCTTTAGCTATGAGTGTTGCATTACTAGGGTGTACTACACCGACATCAATACCTCATAGCGAAGCTGACAACGTTCAGATGGATTTCCACGGCCTGATTGATATCGAACAGTGCGAGTATAAAGGAGAGGTCACCGGAAGCGAGGGGCATTGGTACAGCTACCTGTTTTACCTGAATGACACATTGATTCAAGGCGCCATGAATGAACTCAAGTCGAATACAATTGAGCTAGGCGCAGATACCGTGATATTTACCCTTCCCCAAGACTTTGCCACTTCCGTGACCATGCTGGGCACAGCTTATTTGTGTAAGTAGGGAGAAACATAGTTAGATAGCTCAGCGCTCAAATGAGCGAGATGCTACCACTTCTATTTCTACTGCAAAAAAGAAAGCCAGCTTTCGCTGGCTTATGCACTAAATCCAAGGCTTGTTGCTATATCGCCTTTACGCTGGATAACCCATTGACTGTCAAATGGCCCCCAGTCGGATAACTGGTAGTAGCCATCATTATGACGTCGCCCATCTTGAACAAACATAAGTTCGATACCGATCCCCGGTAACGCCTTGAGTACATCTTGAATAGTACGACGAGGCCACCCCGTTTTTTCGATGAGTTTAGGCACATTTGGCCTATCAAGGCTTTCCACTAACAATGCTAAATATAGCCGCCTTGCAAAAACAGGACTCAACTCCATTGACACCTCCTATATATGTGCAGCTCAATTATTTCTTTTTTCGCTGACAACATGTTGAGGCTGATCAATAAGTCTCCAATAGTGACATTTTCTTACGCTTTTTTTTCACTCTATGAAATATTCATCACTCTATTTTGTCTGAGTTGCCGCTTCCTGATAGGATTCAACTCATAACAATGAAATAAAATCACTCAAAGGAAGAATAATGACTATCACCATGTTTGGTATCCCAAATTGCGACACCATTAAAAAAGCAAAAAAATGGCTCGAAGCTGAAGGTATCGAGTTCGAATTTCACGATTATCGCAAACAAGGCATCACTGAAGAGTTAGTTACGACCTTCTGTTCAGAACTTGGCTGGGAACTTGTATTGAACAAACGTGGTACAACTTATCGCCAACTTTCACAAGAACAGAAACATACATTAACGGAAGACAAAGCCGTGACTCTGCTTGTTGAGCAACCAGCAATGATTAAGCGACCGATACTAAAAGTAGACGGCAAGCTTCATATCGGATTTAAAGCCGACCAATACGCCGCTATTTTTGCTTAGAGCACTGTATTTAGATAGACAACTGGACGTTGTTCTCGGAATCAGCGTCCTAAAAATTAATGACTAGACGTTTTATTTAAACAAGGAATTCAAGGATGACAGACAGCCCAACTTTGGCTCTGGCAAAAGACCTAATCAGCCGTCAATCGGTAACACCAGAAGATGCAGGCTGCCAAGACCTGATGATTGAACGCTTAAAAGCACTTGGTTTTGAAATCGAAGTGATGGTATTTGAGGATACGACGAACTTCTGGGCTCGCCGTGGCACCGAAGCACCTCTGTTTGCTTTTGCTGGCCACACTGACGTGGTTCCAGCTGGTCCAATTGAACAATGGAACACCAAGCCATTTGAGCCAACGATTGTTGATGGCTACTTACACGGTCGCGGTGCTGCTGATATGAAGGGATCTCTGGCATCAATGATTGTGGCTGTGGAGCAATTCATTGAGAAATACCCAGAACACTCAGGCTCAATCGGTTTCCTGATCACATCGGATGAAGAAGGTCCTTTCATCAACGGTACGGTACGTGTTGTTGAAGCACTGATGGCTCGTGGTGAGAACATCGACATGTGTATTGTTGGTGAACCATCGAGCACGGAGTTCGTAGGTGATGTAGTGAAGAACGGCCGTCGTGGCTCTATCACAGGCGATCTAACGATTAAAGGCACACAAGGTCATGTGGCCTACCCTCACCTTGCGAACAACCCTGTACACAGCTCTCTACTTGCAATCAACGAGTTGGCAACGACCGAGTGGGATAAAGGTAATGACTACTTCCCACCAACCAGTTTCCAAATTCCAAACGTAAGTGCGGGCACTGGCGCATCAAACGTTATTCCTGGTGAGTTTAACGTTCAGTTTAACCTGCGTTTTAGCACAGAATTGAGCAATGACATCATCGTTGAGCGAATCACAACAATACTCGACAAATACGATTTCGAGTACGATCTAAAATGGACATTCAATGGCGACCCGTTCTTAACAGACGCTGGTTCATTGCTTGATGCTATTGTTGATGCAGTCGGTGACGTCAATGATGTGAAACCAGCACTTCTAACGACTGGTGGTACGTCTGATGGTCGCTTTATTGCACGTATGAAAGGACAAGTGGTGGAACTAGGCCCTGTAAACGCGACGATTCACAAGGTTAACGAATGCGTGAAAGTAGCTGATTTAGAGAAACTAACTGACATGTACGAAAAAACATTAGTGAACCTGTTCGTTAAATAATTATTTCATCAGCGATTCATAGCATCTAATTATTGAGAGACACGTTATGACACCAGAGCAGCTAACCGGACAATCAGATTCTCATCTAGAACCTAGCCTGATCGGTACCAAGACCTTCTTGGTTCACAGTGAGGTTAAGAATGACCTAAACAATTTGATTGAAGCTGCTCAACTCGCTGGTTTTAAAATGGAGATTGCCAGTGGCTTTCGCGACTATGAAAGACAATCTTTGATTTGGAACCGTAAGTTTTCTGGCGAAGCTCTGATATTAGATTCAGAGAGCCAACCACTTGATGCTTCAACACTGACTGAACATCAAAAGTTGTCGGCTATCTTGAGATGGTCTGCGCTTCCCGGTGCGAGTCGTCACCATTGGGGTTGTGACTTTGATGTCTTTGCTCGAAACGACTTACCTGAAGGCACACAGTTGCAATTAGAGCCATGGGAATACCTTACCGGCCACCAGCAAGCGTTTTACCAATGGCTATCGGTTCACGCTTCACAATTTGGGTTCTTCTTCCCTTACAGTCAAGACCTCGGTGGTGTAGCGATTGAACCATGGCATATCAGCCATCGTAAAGTATCGGAGTCATGTTTATCAAAGTTATCTCCGACTTTACTTGGCAAGCAACTCCAATCTAAGCCAATATTAGGGTATGAGATTATTATGGAGCAGCTAGACGAGATCTATGCACGCTTCGTAGCGAATATCAGTCATTAGGAGCGCTTATGTTGGAGTGGCTTACAAACCCTTGGGTTATCATCATCATCGTGGTTAGCGTTGTGGTGGGTAACATCGCAGCGCTCAAACAGACCGCTAATATGGATCTGACGGGTCGTGGTAAAACTGAGCGAGACTTAGATAAGCTCAATCGCTTGGATAAACTTAACCAAGAGAAAGCTGAAAAAGAAGAATCCAAAGACAATAAAGACGCTTAGTCTTTTTGCTTTGGCTAATCAGCTTGATTGACAAATGTAGCCTGATGAGAACGAATACAAAAAAGAGGACACAGTGTGTCCTCTTTTTTATTGGCTTGAGCTAATCACAAGGCTGATTTAACTCAGCTTGTGACGGCTTAAGTGCGACTACTCAGCTTTCGCTTCTTTGTCATCTTTGGTTTGATCAGCAATATGCGCTAATACCGGAACCATAGACTTAAGCAGCTCTTCTTCTACTGGCTTGCCTGATGCATCCGTTACGTTGATTGACGTACGGTTGCCAAGGTCACCAAATAGGAAGTTGTAAGTGCCTGGCGCTAAGTCGATAGGCTGTAGGCCAATTTCTTCCCAGAACTCATCATCTGGTGCTACGTACTTCGCCTTCACCGTACCCTGAGATTGATTGCGTTCTTCAAGCTCAAAGCCCATTTCAGGCAACAAGTTAGGCAGACGCTGCCAGAATACATTGTATGGCGTACGAGCAATAATCACAGGGAAACCACTACGGTCAGCACCCATTGAAATTGGAATACGCTTCACCAACTCTTGCGCTTTCAGCGCCGCTTCAGCACGAAGGTTTTCATCGTACTTAGCCATAACTAGGTTGGTCAGGAACGCGTTGTAACGCTCTTTATTGGTTGCCGTTACTGGTTTCTCTTCAGTACCTTCACGCCAATCAATCAGATTAATCTTGAAGCCATGACGGTTGTTTGCTTGGAAGCGAGAGATAGAGTAACGGCTACCAATCTCTACGTCTTCATCTTCAGAAACCCAAGTTACCCAATCGGTCTCAATCTCATTCTCTGATTGCTCACGAATACCAATACCGCGTTGAGCCAGCATATCTACAGCCGTTTGCCACACGCGGTCTGCCTCTTCAGCACGAAGAAGCCATAGTGTCACTTCACCGTTTTGACGCTCAGCACGAGCACCCGGGATCAGTTCAAGAACCTGTTGCGGTGGACGAATATCCACTTCACGACCTGTACCACCACTGAACTCACCGCTTGGGATGTCAAAATTTGGGTAGAACTGAGGCTGAGCATCTTCAGGCAACTGCCATTGTGAAAACTCAGGTGTTTCTAAGTATTCGAAATCATCTTTGGCTTGGCGACGTTGAGTCGGGCTGCCAGAACATGCTGTAAGAACGAAAACAGCCAGTGACCCAATCACTAGCTGGTGAGAATACTTCATTTATACTCCTAAATGCCGAAAGTTCGCTTCGGCATCACTTCATACGTTTTAGTAAATGCACGCTTCAGTCATTGCTTGAGCAACAACAGGTTGAGCTGGTTCTGACAGTTCAGTCAGAGGCAGACGTAAGCCACCTTCAGCAATCAGACCCATTTTATGAACCGCCCATTTTACGGGAATAGGGTTAGACTCAACGAACAAATTCTTATGTAGAGGCATCAAGCGCTCATTGATCGCTTCTGCTTCTTCAAACTTACCTTCTTTCGCAAGTTTGAACATAGTAGCCATATCCGCGGCTGCAACATTATTCGTTACAGAAATCACGCCATCGCCACCACGCTTAACAAATTCTAGACCTGTTAAGTCATCACCACTTAGTAAGATAAAGTCTTCGCCACAAAGTTCACGGTGAATTGCAATTCTGTCGAGATCACCCGTCGCATCTTTAAGTGCAACGATGTTTTCGATTTCAGCAAGGCGAGCAACAGTCTCTGGTAATAGGTCTACGGCAGTACGACCCGGTACATTGTATAGGATTTGAGGAACGTCACTTACTTCAGCAATCGCTTTGTAGTGTTGGTACAAACCTTCTTGAGTCGGTTTGTTGTAGTAAGGCGTTACACTAAGGCAACCCGCAATACCAGAACCGTTCAATAAACGACTGAATAGCACTGACTCGTGCGTAGCATTAGCGCCTGTGCCTGCGATAACTGGGATACGACCATCAGCAAATTCAACGATCTTATTGACGACTTTGACATGCTCTTCAATAGTGAGTGTTGAAGACTCACCTGTTGTGCCAACCGCAACCAGACCATCACTACCTGCAGCAATATGGTGCTCAACTAACTTTTTAAGGCTGTCGAAATCCACTTCACCATCTGTATTAAATGGCGTAACTAGCGCAACGATACTTCCTGAAAACATGTCTATCTCCCTTAATTTATTCTTTTTGCATGTTACTGTAAGCCAATCAATAAACACAAGACATTAAAGTGGCTTACCGGCAACATCTGCATTAAATATTGTCGTATGTTTGAGGTAAAACGACTTCTAACGGCGTTCTACCTAGAATTTGGGTAACCTGCACTCAATCTAGCGGATAGCACATCACTGGATGTCAGTAACAAGTAAGCTGTGCTCTCATCGCTCTATCTCATTTTTTAACGCGCTCGATATTCTTATCATTGGTTGCATGTTCGAAGCAAGGTCGCTCATAAAAAGCCCCGCACGCACGCTTATTCCACGAGCTAACTGTGCTAACATGCATGAATCAATGGAATATAAAGAGACGTGATTTTATGACTCAACATCTAGTAATCACAGCTGTGGGCACTGATCGCCCAGGTGTATGCAACCAAGTGGTTCATTTAGTCACCCAATCAGGCTGTAACATTATTGATAGCCGTATCGCCCTGTTTGGCGAAGAGTTTACGCTTATCATGCTGCTGTCTGGAAAGGCAAACAACATTACCCGCGTTGAAACCACCTTGCCCTTACTAGGACAAGAGCACGACTTGATTACGATTATGAAGCGAACCTCAACTCATGATGTTATTGAGAACTCTTACACAGTAGAGGTGTTCGTTGAGTCAGACGATAAAATCGGACTTACTGAGCAGTTTACCCAGTTCTTCGCAGACCGAAACATCGGCCTCGATTCGTTAAGTGCACGAACCATCAATAAATCTAAGGTTCAACTCGACAACGACCAATTCCATATCTCTATTACCGCTTCTGTGCAATCAGAATGTAACTTGATGCAGCTACAAGAAGAATTCGATTCGCTGTGTCAGAGCCTATCAGTCCAAGGCTCGCTCAACTTTATCAAAAACAGTCTTTAAAAAGGAAATGTCATGAATACGCTAACGGCTGGTGTTCCAGCACCTGCTTTTTCTCTTCCAGATCAAGATGGCAATATCGTATCTCTTGGTGACTTCAAAGGTAAAAAAGTACTTTTCTATTTTTACCCAAAAGCAATGACTCCAGGTTGTATTGTGCAAGCGGAAGGCCTGCGTGATATCAAAGCACAGCTTGATGAACTAAACGTGGTTGTTCTAGGTGTGAGTGTTGACCCAGTAAAACGTCTACCAAACTTCGTTGAAAAGAAATCGCTAAACTTCACCCTGCTATCTGATGAAGACCACAGCGTTGCTGAACAGTTTGGCGTTTGGGGCGAGAAAAAATTCATGGGTAAAATCTACGACGGTCTGCACCGTATTAGCTTCCTAATTGATGAAGAAGGCCAGATTGAACACGTCTTCAACAAATTCAAGACTAAGACTCACCACGAAGTGGTTCTAGATTACTTCAATCAAGAAGCTTAAGGGCGATTTGAGTGAGTTAATGACTTAGATTCATCACTATCTAAGGCAATAGCAACACTCATTGAGCTAATGATTAAGCCAAGAGCAAAAAGACCGAACATCCATGATGTTCGGCCTTTTTATAACAAGATCAATTACTTTTGATGTTCTGGGTCATCGTCTAATGCGTGACTCGGTAAGGCATTCCAAACCGCCTTAACTAACGTCGCCAACGGGATAGCAAAGAACACGCCCCAGAATCCCCACAGCCCACCAAACACTAACACGGCAACAATAATCGCCACTGGGTGCAGGTTCACCGCTTCAGAGAAAAGAACAGGAACGAGCACGTTACCATCTAGCGCTTGGATAATACCGTAAGCGAGAAGCAACCAGTAAAACTGAGGCTCTAATCCCCACTGGAACAGGCCAACAATCGCTACTGGAACAGTCACAGCTGCCGCACCGATATAAGGAATTAGTACTGAGAAGCCAACCGCGACAGCCAACAAGACTGAATAACGCAGATCCAGAATCGCGAACGTTACGTAGCTGACACCACCAACGATTAAGATCTCTAAGACTTTACCGCGAATATAGTTCGAGATTTGCTGGTTCATCTCTTCCCATACTTTGGTCGCTAAACGACGATTTCGAGGAAGTACACCACTCGCCATTCTGATCATCTCTTCTTTGTCTTTTAACAAGAAGAAGATAAGCAATGGTACGAGAATCAAGTAAACCGCCAAGGTAGCTAAGCTCACAAGAGAAGCAAGAGAGCCTTTGACAACACTTTCACCAAAACCTAACGCTTTGTTTTTCGCGTTAGACATAATGGACTCAACGATCTGCAGGTTGGCTAGTTCTGGGTAGCGTTCAGGAATCGTCGCGATGAAATTTTGTAAGCTGCCATACATGCTTGGGATGTCATTAATGAGATTGCCCACTTGTTCCCAAATGGTTGGTACCAAGCCAAAGATCGCAAGTAGCATCACGCTAAAGAACATCATGATCACCAACATCACCGAAGGCGTTCTTGGAACACCGAGTCTTTGAAGTTGGGTAACAGGCCACTCAAGCAAATAAGCCAAAACAATTGCAACCAAGAGTGGCGCAATTAGGTGACCAAAGAAGTAGATCGTAATAAAGCCGAAGAGAATGATGGCAACCAAACTGACAGCATGGGGATCAGAGAAACGTCGTTTATACCAACGATTGACCATTTCAAGCATCTGACTTCAATTCCTTTTTAGTGACGAGGAGATGATGGTAATTAGAGCAAACCTCAGTGATGACGTCATAGGCTTGCTTAGACAAATAAGTAACAATATCTTTCATCGAGCTGTTATCAGAGACATAAATTGACAATGACTGCCCTACTTCTAACTTTACACTGTGACGCTTGGCTAATAATAGCGCCATTGGACAGCGCTCTTGGCGTAAATCTAGAATATTAGGTGTCATTCTTGAGCTCGATGCTTATTATAAGGGTCGTATTGTAATCTGTTTTTGAAAACGCGCCATCATTCATTCATCTTCCTTCATGATAGCGCACGCACTTGGCAAAGGTTAAATCAGATAAAGAACCAATTTGCATTGCACTTGTCTTACTGTCAGAAGAAACGGAGTATTACTGACTAATATGTTTAAACGCGCTCGCTCAATTGCTTGCTTATGCATCGCAGCCACATTAAGCACCCCAACCATGGCGAATACCAATAGTTTGGAGCTACCAGATATCGGTACCGCTGCTGGCGGCACACTCACTATCGACCAAGAGCTTATCTATGGTGATGCCTACATGCGCATCATCAGAAGCAGCCAGCCTATCGTAAACGACCCAGTTCTAAACCTGTATATTGATACGCTTGGCCATCGTCTGGTCGCGAACGCAAATGATGTAAAGACACCTTTCCAGTTCTTTATGATCCGTGACCGCAACATCAACGCCTTTGCTTTCTTTGGTGGTTACGTTGCTTTGCACTCAGGTCTATTCCTACATGCACAATCTGAAAGTGAATTGGCTTCAGTATTAGCGCACGAAATCGCGCACGTAACCCAACGTCACTTAGCACGTAGCATGGAAGATCAAGCTCGCCGCTCTCCCGCAACCATTGCAGCCCTTGCGGCCTCTGTATTACTGGCGATTGCTGCCCCTGAAGCGGGTATTGCAGCCCTAACGGCAACGACTGCGGGTAATATGCAAAGCCAAATCAACTACACACGTAGTAATGAAAAAGAAGCCGACCGCTTTGGTATCAACACGCTGGCAAAAGCTGGGTTTGATGTGAATGCGATGCCGCGTTTCTTTGGCCGTTTAGCTGATGAATATCGCTATGCGAGCACACCACCGCCAATGCTACTGACTCACCCATTACCAGAAGACCGAATTACCGATTCACGTGCTCGTGCTCGTAGTTACCCACCACTGAAACTGGCTCCGTCTCTGGACTACCACCTAGCAAGAGCCCGCATTGTTGCGCGCTATGCGGGCATTAATAATGATGCTGCTCTTGATTGGTTTGAGCGCCAGCTGAAGAAAGCCCCTAAAACTTTGGTTCCGTCATTAGAATATGGCCAAGCACTGGTTTACCTAGACTCTAAAAAATTAGACAAAGCAGAGCCCATCCTGAACAAGCTGATTAACAGCGACCCAACCAACCTGTTTTATCTAGATGCTATTTCGGATCTGCACATCGAGAAGAAACAGCCTGAGGTTGCAATTAAAGAACTTAAATCGGCGCTGGTTCGTCAACCAAACAACCCGGTTCTGACCATTAACTCCGCCAACGCACTGATTGAAAATGAAGATCTACAAGAAGCCGTTCGCGTATTGCAACGTTACACGCACGATAATCCGAACGACACCAATGGCTGGCACTTACTTTCAAAAGTAAATACGAGCCTTGGTAATAGCGACGAAGAACTGGCTGCTCGTGCAGAAATTTTGGCACTGCAAGCCAACTGGAACAAAGCGATTCAGTACTACACGCAGGCAAGCCAAATCGCAGAGCTTGGTAGCCTAAAACAAGCACGCTACGACGCTCGAATTGATCAGCTAATGATTCAACGAGAACGCTTCTTGTCGCTACAATAGTATGTTTACTGATAACAGCTCGTTACCAGAATAAAAAGAAAGCTCAACGTTACACAAAAAAGAAGTCACCTCTAGTGGCTTCAGCTAAACAATTAAATCAAAAATAATAATGAGGAAGAACCATGTCTGTCGTGATTTATCATAACCCACGCTGCTCAAAGAGCCGTCAAACTCTAGAAGTCCTTCAGGAAAACGGCGTACAGCCAGAGGTAATCAAATACCTAGAGACTCCGTTAACAGTTGAACAGCTGAAAGTATTGTTCACTCAGCTTGGTTTTGAGAGTGTTCGCGACATGATGCGCATCAAAGAAGCGGACTACAAAGAAGCAAACCTGGGAGATGCTTCGGTTACTGATGAAGATCTTTTCGCCGCGATGGCAACCAATCCAAAACTATTTGAGCGCCCAGTGGTTGTCGCAAACAACAAAGCGAAGATTGGTCGCCCACCAGAGCAAGTGCTAGAGATTCTGTAATCCAATATGAGCATTAACATTCTTGTTCTTTACTACAGTCGTCACGGCAATACACAAGCTTTAGCAAGGCAGATTGCACGAGGGGTTGAATCCATCCCGAACTGCGAAGCTATGCTAAGAACGGTGAACGACGTGTACACAGTAGAAGAGCAGCCTGATTCGCGTTATCAACCAACCGATCCTATTGCCTCGTTACAAGAGCTTCGATCTTGTGATGGTTTGGCGCTAGGCAGTCCAGTTTGGTTTGGCAACATGGCCGGGCCAATGAAGCACTTTTGGGATAGCACGACATCAATGTGGATCAATGGCGATCTCATCGATAAACCAGCTTGTGTCTTTACCTCTTCTTCATCACTGCATGGTGGTCAAGAGACGACACAGCAAAGCATGATGTTGCCCCTGCTTCATCACGGCATGTTAGTCGTGGGCATCCCCTACTCAGAACCTGCGCTGCACACCACGCAAACCGGTGGTACGCCTTATGGTGCAAGCAGCACTGGAGAGAGCGCTTCGCTTAGCAAAGAAGAAATTGAGTTGGCACAAAACCTAGGTAAACGCCTAGCGCGCATCGCAATAAATCAGAAGGGAATTTCTCAATGATGTATATGCCAGAGAAGGCTATGTCTCCCAAAACCAAGCTATTTCGCTACCTTGCTTTAGCGGGCAACTTGTCACTTTTATTCTGGGTGGTGGCTTGGCAGATGACGCTTTCACCGCACCCGCATCTTAGTAATATCACACTTGCGATCGCTTGGGCTGTACCGCTGTTACTGCCATTACCGGGCATTCTAGCAGGTAAGCCTTATACGCACGCTTGGGCGAATTTCGTCTTAATGCTCTACTTCCTACACGCGTTAACGATTATGTATGTAGACGATGGTGAACGTTTATTAGCAGCTGTAGAGCTACTCCTGACTAGCCTAGGCTTCGCAGGTAATATCTTGTTTACCCGTTTTAGAGCCAAAGAATTAGGTATTAAGCTTAAGCGCCTTTCTGAAGTAGAAAAGAAAGAGAAAGCTAAGTTCGAGCAGTAATATTAAACCCATGCTTTTAAACTGACCGCTTATAAACAAAAAGCCCTGCGAGATTGCTCTTGCAGGGCTTTTTTCATGTTTTCATTTCAATCAGTCATGTCAGCTGACAATTATGAGCGAACCCACTCGTAGACCAAGCTTGGCTTAGCATGTACTGGCGCAGTGATGGTTAGATCTTCTGTACTAGAATCCTCTAACGTTGCGTCAGGCGTTAGCTCAGAATCCTCAGATACCTCGTTGCCCTTAATAACTTGTACGCCTGAGTCAGTTTCGTCACCAACGACTTCAGCAGCGTCTGTTGAATCATCACCGACAGACATTGTGTTGTCTTGAGTTTCAAATTCAGGACTCACTTCAGGCTCAATGTAAGATTCTTCAACCTTCGCAACTTGACGAATACTTGCGACTTCTTGCTCAAACTCTTGTTGAGTCGACAATAAGTGAATTCGGAAAGTAACTTCGTTGTTCTGAATC
The DNA here is from genome assembly GCF_000272105.2 of Vibrio splendidus 12E03. GTDB lineage: Bacteria > Pseudomonadota > Gammaproteobacteria > Enterobacterales > Vibrionaceae > Vibrio > Vibrio splendidus_I. Next base: position 55,216 of record NZ_AJZD02000295.1, on the reverse strand, counting down.
TTCAGGATATCTAGGCTTGCCACCGAGTTTAGACGCTTAAGTGCGTTCTCCAACTGGAAGAAGTCTTGAGCATTATTCAAGCTAATAAACTGCGTTAAAATCGATTCTGATGACTCACTCGCTACCGTCACGGCACTTTTACCTGCGTAGTAGTTACTGATTTGGTCGACTAACTTCTTAGAGGTCGTTGCGCTGTTACCTGATAAAGAACCACTTACAGGCGATGTTGGTGCGCTCGTCAATTGACTTGGCTTTTGATCGTATAGAGCCCAACGTAGGCCTGAAGATTGAGCCTTTATCACCAACACAGCATCAACAGGATAACGCTGACTCGCTTTACTGATTGGCGTAACAAAGCTACCCCACAAATCAGAAGTTGCAATACCCGTAATATCGTCAAAGTCACCCACAGGCAGCGTTAGAGGCAAACCGCGCTCTTTTGCGTTTGCTTGCAAGCCCGCTGCTAACTGCGAGTTAGAGTGTTCCCATACGATATTCTTGTCGTAGTTGTCCTCTTCTACCAGCCAAACAAGGATGTTTGAACGCGTGTCAGGCCAGTACGGTAACTGTGCTTGAGTCAATAGCGAACGGATTTGAGCACCGTTAAAACGCATACGCAATGTTGATTGGTCATTGCTTTCACCAAAACTCATTTGAGACATGTACTGCGAACTCTTGCGCATCGCCTTTTGAATCGTCTCATTCGAAGCGACATCAGTTTGGCCGGTCGCACGTATCAATACCTGCTCCATACCTGTATTTCTTGCCACTTGTTCTGGCTGTTTGTCTTCAGCGTTAATCGCAACTTCAGCACTAAAAATATCTACTTGAGTTAAGGCATAACTCGGAGAGGCTAATAGTCCCATCAACAACAATGCTATGTAGCGCATACTGATCCTAATATTCAAATCTTGTGCCTAGATGATAAGCAACTATGGATTGAGGGGCAAGGTCGATAGCGCCCACTGTGTTTAATAACCACAAAATATCACCTGGCCATGATAAATCGCTCACTTATAAACTGAATTTCTAGGGCTTAGATGGATATAAAACATCACTAAGATAAATAAATTTGATCTATTTGGTGTGGCAATCGATTGCTAAGTGATAGAATCCCGCGAATTTTATTTTTCACTTTTCATATAACGACCATTTTTAAGGACATAACATGAAAAATGCTCTGCAAGGTGCGCAAATGCTGTTTGTAGCGTTTGGTGCGCTTGTACTCGTGCCGCTACTAACAGGACTTGATCCCAACGTTGCACTCTTTGGCGCGGGTATCGGTACCCTTTTGTTCCAACTTATTACACGCCGTTCAGTGCCAATCTTCTTAGCGTCTTCTTTTGCATTCATCGCGCCTATCATGTTTGGTATTCAAACTTGGGGTGTTGGTGCAACCATGGGCGGCCTAATGGCAGCAGGTGTTGTGTATGTCTTAATGGGCGCGTTGATTAAAGTGCGTGGCGTAGCCTTCATCCATAAACTGCTTCCACCCGTGGTGGTTGGCCCTGTGATCATGGTTATCGGTTTAGGTCTTGCACCTGTTGCAGTTAACATGGCGCTAGGTAAGACAGGCGATGGTGCGGTTCAGCTTGTTGATGCAGACGCTGCACTGTGGATCTCTTCGATTTCACTGTTAGTGACGATTGTCATCAGTGTGTTTTCAAAAGGCTTCCTTAAGCTACTGCCAATCTTCGGTGGTATTGTTGCGGGTTACATCACCAGCTTGGTATACGGCGCGGTAGACTTCACTCCAGTAGCGCAAGCATCTTGGTTAGCACTACCAAACTTCACAGCGCCAGAGTTCAACATCAACGCTATCTTCTTTATGGTGTTTGTCGCGATTGCACCTGCTGTTGAGCACGTAGGCGACATGCTTGCTATTTCTAATGTAACAGGCAAAGACTACCTTAAGAAACCAGGTTTACACCGCACTATTACTGGCGACGGCGTGGCAACCATTGCCGCTTCAATGCTGGGCGCGCCACCAAACACTACGTACAGTGAAGTAACAGGTGCAGTAATGCTGACCAAAGCATTCAACCCAGTGATCATGACTTGGGCTGCTGTAACAGCTATCGTTCTTGCATTGGTCGGTAAGCTAGGTGCACTACTTCAAACGATTCCGGTTCCTGTAATGGGCGGCATCATGATTCTACTGTTTGGCTCTATCGCAACCGTAGGTTTGAATACTCTAATTCAAAACAAAGTTGACCTACACAAATCACGCAACCTTGTGATTGTCGGCATTACTTTAGTCTTTGGTATTGGCGGCATGGCCTTTGGTATCGGTGATTTCAGCCTACAGGGCGTAAGCTTGTGCGGTATCGTGGCGATTCTACTTAACCTAGTACTTCCAGAAGAGCTAGGTGACAACACTGTGGTAGACAAAGCGCAAATCGACTAACTGATTGAGGCTTGTGATACTAAGTAAAAAGCATCGCAAATTAGCCAGATCAAAAAAGGGAGAGCGTCGAATGCTCTCCCTTTTTATTAATACGGCTAAATTCAGCGAGTTAAGAAACGGTTTAGAGTCACTTAAGCTGAAACCGAATTACTTAGTACCGAAGATCTTATCACCAGCATCGCCAAGACCAGGAACAATGTAACCCTTGTCGTTTAGCTTCTCATCGATTGCGGCCGTGTAAAGCTCAACATCTGGGTGCGCTTTTTCTAGAGCAGCGATACCTTCAGGAGCAGCAACAAGCACAAGAATCTTAAAGTGCTTACAACCTTTCTCTTTCATCAGGTCAATAGTCGCGATCATAGAACCACCTGTCGCAAGCATTGGATCTACGACTAGAGCAATACGCTCGTCGATGTTAGATGCAAGCTTGTTGAAGTATGGTACTGGCTCAAGCGTTTCTTCGTCACGGTAGATACCAACAACACTGATACGTGCACTTGGGATGTGCTCAAGAACGCCGTCCATCATGCCTAGACCAGCACGTAGGATTGGCACTACAGTTACTTTTTTACCTTTAATTTGGTCAACTTCAACTGGACCGTTCCAACCGTTAATCGTTACGCGCTCAGTTTCAAAGTCTGATGTCGCTTCGTATGTTAGAAGGCTACCCACTTCTGTCGCTAGCTCACGAAAACGCTTAGTGCTAATCTCACCTTCACGCATCAGGCCAATTTTATGTTTTACTAGCGGGTGTTTCACTTCAACAACTTTCATTTCCAACTCCGGCAATATTTAAACAAACCTGTAGATTATACACGAACTTTGTGGTTATTTCAGAATCTTTATTCTAATAAAAAAAACCGCGCAAACGTTTGCTCTTGGTAATCAAGCCCTGTTAGAATAGCGCCGTTTTCACATCCAACTTAAGTTCGAGGACTATCCCGTGAGTGGTAATACTTCTTCTCTAAGCTACAAAGACGCTGGTGTTGATATCGACGCAGGTAATGCACTAGTAGACCGTATTAAAGGTGCTGTTAAACGCACTCGTCGCCCTGAAGTAATGGGCGGTATTGGTGGCTTTGGCGCCCTATGTGAACTTCCAACGAAATACAAAGAGCCAGTACTTGTTTCAGGTACTGATGGTGTTGGTACTAAACTTCGCCTTGCTTTGGATCTGAAAAAACACGACACCATTGGTATCGATCTAGTGGCAATGTGTGTGAACGACCTAATCGTTCAAGGTGGTGAGCCGCTATTCTTCCTAGACTACTACGCAACAGGTAAGCTAGATGTAGATACAGCAGCAGACGTTGTTTCTGGTATTGCAGAAGGCTGTGTTCAAGCTGGTTGTGCACTAATCGGCGGTGAAACGGCTGAAATGCCAGGCATGTACGAAGGCGACGACTACGACGTAGCTGGCTTCTGTGTTGGTGTTGTAGAGAAAGCTGACATCATCGACGGTACTAAAGTAGCAGCAGGTGACGCACTTATCGCTGTTGGCTCAAGTGGTCCACACTCAAACGGTTACTCTTTAATTCGTAAAGTTCTAGAAGTTTCTGGTGCTGATAAGAGTGAAGAGCTAGAAGGTCGCACTATTGGTGAGCACCTACTAGAACCTACTAAGATTTACATCAAATCGGCACTTAAGATGATTGCAGAGCATGACATTCATGCTATCTCGCACATCACAGGTGGTGGTTTCTGGGAAAACATCCCACGCGTACTTCCTGAAGGTACTAAAGCCGTCATTGATGGCAAGAGCTGGGAATGGCCTGCTATCTTCAACTGGCTACAAGAGAAAGGTAACGTGGAGACATTTGAAATGTACCGCACTTTCAACTGTGGTGTAGGCCTAGTTGTTGCTCTACCTAAAGATCAAGCAGACGCTGCTGTTGAACTACTGAAAGCTGAAGGCGAAAACGCTTGGGTTATCGGTGAGATCGCAAACGCTGAAGCTGGCGAAGAGCAAGTAGAAATCAAATAAGTGATACGTTCACTTACTTAGTTAATCAATGAGGACCTAATGGTCCTCATTTTGCTATTTAGCCCGCAGAAAACCTTAGTTTATGTAGGTACATTGTAAACAGTTCAGTTAATCAATCGTATGACCCACTCTATGAAAAACAATCACTCAAATAAAACCAGTCACTCTAATAAAAACATCGTTGTGTTAGTTTCAGGAAGCGGAAGTAACTTACAGGCAATTTTGGATGCCTGTGATAATAATATGATTGATGCTTCAGTTAAGGCTGTCTTCTCAAACAAAGCAGAGGCTTTTGGATTAGAACGAGCGAAAACCGCAGGTGTTGACGCACATTCAGTGAATCCAAAAGACTTTGGTTCACGTGAAGAGTTCGATCATGAATTGATGATTCAGATTGATGCATACCAACCCGATTTAATCGTACTTGCGGGATACATGCGTATCCTGAGTTCAGAGTTTGTTCGTCACTATGCGGGTAAAATGGTCAACATCCATCCTTCCCTGTTACCTAAATACCCAGGCCTACACACCCACCAGCGTGCCATTGATGCGCAAGACAAAGAACACGGCACCAGCGTTCACTTTGTTACCGAAGAGCTCGATGGTGGCCCAGTGATCTTACAGGCTAAGGTGCCAGTATTTAAAGATGATGATGCTGACATATTAGCAAGCCGAGTGCTTACCCAAGAACACTGCATTTACCCTATGGTCTGTAAATGGTTTGCCGAAGATCGTTTATCGATGGTAAACGGGCAAGCTGTCTTAGACGGTAAAATATTAGGCAAACACGGTTACGCAGAAGAGTAATTCGTATAGCTGTTCTCGCAAAGTAAATCACTAAAGAGCAAGCCCTTAAAAATCAGAAAATAAAAAGGCCGCTTATTGACTTATTGGTTCAGTAAGCGGCCTTTCTTATGTTCGGATCAAAAATGATACTATTCGGAACGTTTAGCTCAATGGCTCAGTTGGTGCTTGGCTTGCAACCTTTTTAGGTGCATAAGCAACATCTTCCAAGGCTTTATAGTTATTGCCGATCAGCTCACCAAAATGAAACAACGCGTATTCGCCCGGCTTCATTCTAAACCACTCTTCATTGCATGTTAGAGGCTGAGTTGCTACCACCGTGACCACATCATTCGGCGTGGTCTCTTCTTGGAAGTTTATCTCAACATCTTCATCAATCAGGCTCGCATTGCCAAAAGGCGCGCGTCTTGTTATCCAGTACAAATGATTCGTACAGTAGGTCATCACGTACTCACCATCACTGAGTAACATGTTGAAGACGCCTTTCTCTCTTAGCTGATCACAACACTCAGCGACAAAGCGAAACATACCTTCCATGTCCTGTGGTGGTTCAGGAAAACGATCTTCTAATTGTTTCACTAACCAACAGAAAGAAAGTTCACTGTCCGTCTCACCGACCGGTCTGAAACGACCACTAACCAGATCATCGTAATCCGTTAATTGGCCATTATGGGCGAAGGTCCAGTATCGTCCCCAAAGCTCACGGGTAAATGGGTGAGTATTTTCTAGATTAACGCCACCACGATTAGCTTGACGGATATGACTGACAACAGCTTGACTTTTAATTGGGTAGTTTTGAACCAACTCAGCGATCTTGGATTCACAACTAGGGTTAGGATCTTTAAACGTACGGAAACCCTTTCCTTCATAGAAAGTAATACCCCAGCCATCGCGGTGCGGGCCGGTATTGCCTCCACGCTGCATAAGACCAGTAAAGCTAAAACAAATATCAGTTGGCACATTCGCGCTCATACCGAGCAATTCACACATGGTTTAATCTACTCCCTATCAAAACCAATGGAGCCTAAGTTGGGCCCCAAATGTCTTTAAAACTATTATTCCATTTCTTTTTCAACAAGCTGAATCACAATGTGGATGATCTTAATGTGAATCTCTTGGATGCGGTCAGCGTAACCAAAATGTGGAACTCGAATTTCGATATCGGCACAACCTGCCATTTTACCGCCATCTTTACCCGTCAATGCAATCGTCTTCATGCCTTTAGCTTGAGCAGCTTCAATCGCTTTTAGAATATTGGCAGAGTTACCTGAAGTCGACAGACCGAACAACACATCACCTTTACGACCTACCGCTTCTACATAACGAGAAAATACGTGGTCGTAGCCAAAATCATTACTCACGCAAGACAGGTGGCTTGGATCTGAAATCGCAATACCAGCGTAACCTGGACGGTTTTCACGGTATCGGCCAGTAAGCTCTTCCGCGAAGTGCATTGCATCACAGTGTGAACCACCGTTGCCACAAGAAAGCACTTTGCCCTCTTGCTTGAAGGAGTCAGCAATCAGTTTTGCCGCCGCTTCAATTTGAGCGATGTTATGGTCATCACTCAGGAACTTATTCAGAACGTCAGCAGCTTCGTTCAATTCACTTTTGATTAGGTCATGGTACATAAGGCTTATCTCTTATATTTTTTTACGCAACTTAAAGTACGTGAAATGAGAGCTGAGGGTTTTCCCCTCTTTTACCTGAGTTTACCCACAAACATGAAATAGTGTCGACACTTAAGCCCAAAGATTGCCACCTTTATTAGAGTCTCACTGCCGATCCGTCCAAATATTCGCCACCAACCTCTCACAATTAGAACTTTAACTCTATTGAGATCACTTTTTATTCACTTTAGAGTTTTACAAATATTTAATATTTTGTTTACACTTAACTGGTTAGACCTCTTACCTAAACTTAATAACAATAAGTGATCTCTGAAAAGGAAATCGATCATGAACATATTGCTCTCCCTACTCGGCATGACCGCCATCTTAGGCGTCTGTCTTTACCATAGAGTTAGTCTGGTACGTGCATTAGTTGTATTAACCGGCGCAATGGTAGCATTAACACTGTTTGGCGGCGTGGCTGTTACTGGCTGGCTTTGCTATCTATTAGCCGTTGCGATCTTTGCTGTACCGACCATTCGTCAGACACTGATCAGCCAAAAAGCACTCTCTTTATTTAAGAAAGTTCTACCGGCGATGTCTCAGACAGAAAAAGAAGCACTAGAAGCTGGCACAGTATGGTGGGAAGCAGAGCTGTTCAAAGGCAAACCTGAATGGAAGAAGCTTCAGAACATTGCTGACCCGAAACTCTCTGAAGCTGAGCAAGCGTTTTTAGATGGTCCAGTAAATACCGTGTGTGAAATGGTCAATGATTACCAAGTCACTCATGAGCTTGCTGATTTACCACCAGAAGTATGGCAATACCTGAAAGACCATAAATTCTTCGCCATGATAATCAAGAAAAAATACGGCGGCTTAGAATTCTCAGCTTACGCTCAATCTTTGGTTCTACAGAAGCTAACGGGCGTTTCGAGCGTATTGTCATCGACGGTTGGCGTACCTAACTCATTAGGCCCTGGTGAGCTATTACAGCACTACGGTACAGAAGAACAAAGAAACCACTACCTGCCTCGCCTAGCGGAAGGTAAAGAGATCCCTTGTTTTGCTCTGACTAGCCCAGAAGCCGGTTCAGATGCAGGTTCAATCCCAGATTACGGTGTGGTTTGTAAAGGCGACTGGCAAGGCGAAGAAGTATTGGGCATGCGCCTAACTTGGAACAAGCGTTACATCACTCTCGCGCCTGTCGCGACCGTTTTAGGCTTGGCTTTTAAATTGCGTGACCCGGATGGTCTGCTTGGTGACCAAAAAGATCTTGGTATCACCTGTGCGCTTATCCCAACGGATTTAAAAGGCGTAGAGATTGGCAACCGCCACTTCCCACTAAACGTACCTTTCCAGAATGGTCCAACCCAAGGCGACGATATCTTCGTGCCTATCGATTTCATCATTGGTGGCCAGAAAATGGCTGGTCAAGGCTGGCGTATGCTGGTTGAGTGTCTGTCGGTTGGTCGTGGTATCACACTGCCTTCAAACTCAACCGGTGGCATTAAGTCTGCTGCGCTCGCAACAGGTGCTTACGCTCGTATCCGCCGTCAGTTCAAACAACCGATTGGCCGCATGGAAGGGGTTGAAGAGCCACTTGCACGCCTAGCGGGTAACGCTTATGTAATGGACGCAGCAAGTAACCTAACCGTCGCGGGCATCGACCTTGGCGAAAAGCCTTCGGTTATCTCTGCAATCGTTAAGTACCACTGTACTCACCGTGGCCAACGCAGCATCATTGATGCGATGGATATCGTCGGCGGTAAAGGCATTTGTTTAGGCCCATCGAACTTCCTAGCTCGTGGCTACCAAGGCTCACCTATCGCGATTACGGTTGAAGGCGCAAACATCCTGACTCGTTCAATGATCATCTATGGTCAAGGTGCGATTCGCTGTCACCCTTACGTACTTAACGAAATGGAAGCCGCTTATTCTGAAAGCAGCGATGCGCTTGATAAGTTTGATTCAGCGTTAGCAGGACACGTTAGCTTTACGATGAGTAACCTAGTCCGCAGTTTGTGGTTTGGTTTAACCGACGGTCGTGGTTCTGATGCGCCAACACCTTCAAATAAAACGGATAAACAGACACAGCGTTACTACCAACAGCTAAACCGCTACAGTGCAAACCTTGCGCTACTGTCTGATATTTCAATGGCAGTTCTGGGCGGATCACTGAAGCGTAGAGAACGTTTATCAGCAAGACTGGGTGATATCCTGAGTCAACTTTACCTCGGTTCAGCAACGTTGAAGCGCTTTGAAAGTGAAGGCAGCCACGCTGAAGATCTACCGTTAGTACATTGGGGTATGCAAGATAGCTTACGTCAGACTGAAGTGGCGATTGATGAGTTCTTAGCGAACTTCCCTAACCCTGTGATTGGTCGCCTGCTTCGTGTTGTGTTAATGCCATTTGGCCGTATCCGTCGTGCACCAAACGACAAACTGGATAGCAAAGTCGCGCACATTCTACAAACACCAAGCGAAACACGCTCTCGTATAGGTCGCGGCCAATACCTAGAAGCGACGGAATACAACCCAGTAGGTAAGATTGAAAAAGCGCTAGAAGTGATTCTTCAAGCTGAACCCCTGTTCGACAAAGTCTGCAAAGAGACGCATCAAAAACGTGCCTTCTTACGACTTGATCTTGTTGCTCAGTTGGGACTTGAGAAAGGTATCTTAACGCAAGACGAAGCAAAGCTTCTGATTAGCGCTGAGGAACATAGACTGTACACGATTAACGTGGATGACTTCTCACCAGAGGAGCTTGCAGCAAAGTCTCAGTACCCAGACCAATCGATTGATAACGTCGCTTAAGGCCAGAAAAAGAAACAAAAACGGGACTCCTATGAGTCCCGTTTTTTTGTTCATGATTTCGTTGCCACAAATTCCAATGCTTTATCTAGCGGCTTATTCTCTCTAGCAATCTAATCATCTATGCGAGTTACTTGGGCGCCTTGAGCTGCATCTCAGGTAACGCTTTTTTCTTCGCTTTAACCTTACGAACCACAAACCAAATCAATAAGCCCAATAGAATCGCGACCACATTACCCACCGCAATAATGATCATACTGCGCTGTCTATCATCTTCACGTTTTTGAAGGATCATCAACTCTGTTGCGATACGCTTCTGTTCAGCAAGTGCTTGTTCTTGAAGGCGTCGTGACTCTGCTAAGTCGATATCTTCAACAACGCTGTACGACTGCTCGGTAATTGGAAAGATCAGCGGGCGCTGACTTGAAGCATCAGTGGCGTAAACCATCCCTGACCAATTATAGATCCCTAAATCGCCATTGTAAGGCACCTCAAGAGCGACTTTCATTGCGTCGACTTCAGCTTGCCCCTGCTTGTACATCACATATTCATCAGGAGCCTTGTGCTCAACATGAACCGCTAACGAGCTCGGTGCGAGCATCCCCTGCTCACCAGACACCACAATCGTATGAGGTAAGCCCTCTTTTCGTGACTGAATGAAGGTGCTAGTGATCGGTGTTGGGTAAACCAAGACTTCTTGCTCTTGCGCTCGCAAGAACACACCATTACCAGAGGTAATACGTGCTCGGTATTTACCAGGCTCGATATCTATTGGCAAAGAGACCGTGAACACACCATCTCCAGCCTTTTCATCAAGATCAGCACCATCGTCGGCAAACTCGCCCATCACAACCGGCACCGGGCGCGCTTCTCTCACCAAAGACTCTTCGTTTTCAACAAACTTAGTAAAGGTGACCTTAAGCTTTACGCGATCGAGAAAATCGCGCAGCACCAGCGGCTTGCCATCAGAGGTTAGTCGAGCGGTAAATTTGATGCGTTCTGTTTGATACAACTTATCTGGGAACTCATTAGCATCCAAAACAAGATGAGACAGCAGCTTGATATTGTTCTTAGGGGAAACTTTACCTATCGCTTGCCAAGGGCCAGACATCGGATTGTCGATAGAGATAATGTCCATGGACGATTCTTCGTACCAACGGACATTATCAGCATTGCGCCAAGAGTAGTATTTCTTGCCATCAGGGCGAACCAAAACGACAGGTTTAGAATTATCGGCTCGATAAATCACAAAGGTGACTTGTTCAATACTGGGATCAACTCGAAAACGGTTGTCCAATAAACTCATTACGGATTCGGTTGCTGCATGTAAGCCAAAGCTTAACAGCAATAAGCAACCGGTAGCCAGTACCCTTAACATACTTTCTCCCTACTGACGCCAGAGGCAGCTTCCGCTTTTCTCGACGAGATCTAAACGACTTTGATGCGCTTCTACTTCATCGGCCGTAGCTCGTAAAACCTTTAGGGATTTTCGACCACTTTCTACTCTTCGTATGCTTTCGGCTTCGCCTTCCTGTTGACCAGCGTTAAATTGCAGCGAAGTTTGACCACCCGTCATCAATAAGTAGACGTCGGCTAGGATCTCCGCATCGAGCAATGCGCCGTGGAGAGTACGGTGCGAGTTATCAATACCGTAACGGTCACATAAGATATCTAGGTTGTTTCTTTTACCTGGGAATATCTTCTTCGCCATTGCCAAGGTATCGGTAACTTTACAGTAGTCATCCGTTTTACCTATCGCAGGGTTGAGCTTCTCAAACTCATAGTCCATAAAACCCGTATCGAAGGGCGCGTTATGAGCCACCAGCTCCGCACCTTTGATAAAGTCGAGAAACTCTTTATGTATGTCTTGGTATTCAGGCTTATCAATCAAGAATTCATCGGTAATACCGTGAACGCCAATCGCCTCTTCTTGAATCGCACGATCAGGCTTGATGTAGACGTGGAAATGACGCCCGGTCAGCCTACGGTTGATGATCTCTACTGCACCGATTTCAACGATGCGGTGGCCCATATAGTGAGGACCACCTTCTGTATTCATACCGGTGGTTTCGGTATCGAGTACAACAATGCGCTTATTTTCGTTCGAACTGTTTTTTTCGTTCGTGCTTTGTTCTGGAGTGCTACTGGTATTCATAAGGATAACTGTGTCAGACTATGCCGATAATGTGCTTGAGGTAATAGTATCAAATCATGACGAAACAAGTTGAAATTTTCACTGATGGTTCTTGTTTAGGCAACCCTGGTCCCGGTGGCTATGGCATCGTGCTTCGCTACAAGAAAGTCGAGAAGACGCTAGCAGAAGGCTTCACGCTAACAACCAATAACCGCATGGAAATGCTCGCAGCTGTCGTTGCTCTCCAAGCCCTCAAAGAACCTTGCTCTGTGATTCTGACCACAGATAGCCAATACGTGCGTCAAGGCATCACACAATGGATTCATAACTGGAAAAAGCGTGACTGGAAAACAGCCGACAAAAAACCGGTTAAAAATGCCGATCTGTGGCAAAGGCTCGATAAAGAAACCGCTCGCCATAGCGTTGATTGGCGCTGGGTAAAAGGACACGCGGGACACAGAGAAAACGAAATGTGTGATGATTTAGCAAGAACGGCAGCTGAAAACCCAACTCAAGAAGATACGGGTTATCAACCGAGCTAGTCATCTTCACTGAATGAGATGTAGATTTCAGAAGCAAGTTTATAGTTTCTTAAACTTATAGATAGATGAAAAGCCGACTACGAGTCGGCTTTTTCTGTTTTTAACGGGTATGAAGCTTTAGCTGTGTCCATTGTACGACGCGAGTTGGTTCTAAAGCTTGCTCCAACCGGCGAGAAACGTCGCTTGAGGTGCCAATGTGGCTTGATAGGTTTAAGCGGGTAAGTACGTTTACGAGCAACAATAAAGTATTGGCTTCCAGCAAAAGATGCGCAGCCACCTAAGCTGTTCTCCAACCACGTCCACATCGCTTGATACTTACTCATCGGAAACAGTGCGTAGGTGTCACAATGAATTACTTCATAGTTAAGTACACCTAACCAGTCTTTAATTCGACTTGGCGTGTACATACGCCCACTCCAGGGTAAGCTGTTCTTTCGCCAAGGCATCAAACTGGCAAGCCCAGTGACACTGATTGGGTTGAAGCCCGTGATAATGATATAGCCATCGTCCATCATCACTCGATCGACTTCTCTCAATAATCGATGCGGGTCATTGCTATAATCTAGCTGATGACTCAGTACTACAACATCAAAGCTTTTCTCCAAAAAGGGTAAATTATAGCCATCCGCTATCACATTATGTAATGGGTTCTGGATATCTAGGTTTACTTGATGTTGAATGTTGCATGTGCAGCTAGAAATCTCACTACTGAGGCCACCGAGCTTGAGCATATGGTAACCAAATAGCTTTGGGCACCACTCATCGAGTCGAGTTTGAATAGATTCTCTCAACCAGTCCCCATTGTGCAATTGCGCCCAAGTGTAAGGACGTTCAAACTTCTTTCTGCTACGTGCTGGCTTCATCAATAATCTGTCTCACTTATTCTGTCGCACTAAAAGTGACTGGAGAACCAATAATGTTACATATCAAAAGCATACCTGCATTTAACGACAATTACATCTGGCTGATTGAAAATAGCGATCGCCGTTGTGCTGTCGTCGACCCTGGTGATGCGGCTCCAGTATTAGAGTACTTAGCACACCATGAGCTAACTTTAGATGCAATCTTGATTACTCACCACCACCACGATCACATTGGTGGTGTTCCAGAACTCGTTAGACAATTTCCCGGCGTGGATGTCGTGGGTCCAAGGAATGAACCTATCCCTACTTTAACTCATCCGGTCGATGATGGTGATCAATTAGAACTGTTTGGCGAAGTATTTCTCGTCCTAGGACTCAGTGGCCACACCGCGGGTCATATTGGTTATGTGGGCGATGCCAAACTGTTTTGTGGTGATGTGTTGTTCTCTGCGGGCTGTGGCCGAATCATGGAAGGCACACCACAACAGATGTTCGATGCACTGAATAAGATCACGGCGCTGCCTCAAGAAACCGAAGTTTATTGTGCACATGAGTACACTGCAGCCAATATCGCTTTCGCATTAGCCGTAGAGCCTGATAACCAACATTTGCAGCAATATCGCGACCAAGTGAACCGACTTCGCGCTCAAAATAAGTCGACCATCCCCACAAATTTGAGACAAGAGAAGTTTGTGAACCCCTTCCTGCGCTATACCGAGCCAAGTGTAGTGAAATCAGTGTCTAATCGCACCGAGCAGACCGATCCTTTATCGGTATTCACCGCTTTACGTGCGTGGAAGAACGAATTTTAACAAATACAGGCTTGTCACTCATAGGGGGTGGCAAGTATTATCATCGGCCGTTAATTAAAAAGGCTGTAACATGCGAGTTAAGTACAGCTGGGCTTTGGTATTACTACTTTCTGGTTGCCAATTAACTCAGTCAGAGAATCCAGACCAAGCTTCCGAGCAAACCAACACATCTCCTACTAAAGAAGTTTCTCAAGCGAACGTTTCATCAGAAGAAACAGCCAAAGAAGATCAAAAAGTTGAAGCACCTGTCGTTACTCCACAAACACAAGAAGATGTTTGGAAACGCATTGCGATGCAACTTGAAATGGAAGTGCCAGACCAAAAGAAGGTCGACTACTACCGAACTTGGTATCTCAAGCACCCGAGTCATCTAAAAACCGTATCAAAGCGTGCTGAACCTTTCTTGTATCTGATCACGACTAAGATTGAAGAAAAAGGCTTACCACTAGAATTGGCACTACTACCCGTTGTAGAAAGCTCTTTCGATGCGTTTGCCTACTCTCATGGCAGTGCTGCAGGTCTATGGCAATTCATTTCAGGCACTGGCAAAGACTACGGGCTTGAACAGAACTTTTGGTATGACGGCCGCCGTGATGTTGCCGCTTCTACCGACGCCGCATTGGATTTCTTATCAGACCTTAACCGACGTTTCGATGGCGACTGGAACCATGCGATTGCTGCCTATAACAGTGGCGGTGGTCGAGTAAACAGCGCAATCCGTAAGAACAAGAAGTTGGGTAAACCAATCGACTTCTTCTCTCTTGACTTACCAAAAGAGACCAGCAGCTATGTACCTAAACTGCTTGCTCTAGCTGATGTCATTGCCAATCAAGAAAAGTATGGCATCGATATCCCTGCGATCCCGAACAAGCCAGTGCTGACTCTGGTTAACCCTGAAGAACAGCTTGATTTAGCAATTGCTGCGAACTACGCAGGCATTCCTGTCAAAGAGCTTCAAGGCTACAACCCCGCTTATAACCAGTGGGCGACGGCACCAGAAAAACATCAGCAATTATTACTTCCTCTAAGCTCTGTTGAGAAGTTCAACAAAGAAGTGGCCGCTAATAAAGGCAAAGGCATGAAGTTGGTGCGTTATAAAGTGCAATCTGGCGATAGCATCAGCGTATTGGCGAGTAAATACAACACCACCAGCAAAGTGATTCGCTCTGCAAACGGGATGAGCAACAACAATATCCGTATTGGTCAGCACCTACTTATCCCAACATCCACCAAAGACGACAAGACATACGCCCTAAGCGCCTCAAATCGCCTAGCAAGCACACAGTCGAAGAGTCGTGGTCAATATAAGCTTAGTCATACCGTAAAAAGTGGTGACAGCCTATGGACGATTGCACGCGCAAATAAGGTCTCTCACCAGTCACTGGCTAAATGGAATGGCATGGGACCACGCGACACGCTTAGAGTTGGTCAAGAACTGGTCATTTGGAAGAACGGTTCAGACGGCGCCATCATCCGTACGATCTTTTATAACGTGAGATCAGGTGACACAGTCAGCGGTATTGCATCAAAGTTCAAAGTAAAAAGTGCAGATGTTGTAAAATGGAACACTTTGCAGAACAAGAAATACCTACAGCCAGGACAAAAACTGAAGCTGTATGTTGATGTAACTAAGGTAAGTGTATGAACCCGTCAAGTAACCCACTCGTCATGCTGTTGGATATATTCCGTTCGCCAACAGCTTGTTTCTTAGCGCTTTATCAACGAAGTGCTTGGGGATGGCAACCCTACGTCGTATTAATGCTCAGCCCATTTTTATTTTGGGGTGCTTATTTTTCGAATGTAGATTTTGCCTGGTTAAGTGCAGAGCTATCGCAGCAACTGGCTCAAACGAACCCTGACCAATTGGCGTTACTTGACAGCAATACCTTACTCGCAAGTGAAATCATCAGTGACGTATTTGGCCGAACATTAACCATTGTTCTATTGGCATTCTGGTTTAACCTAGCAACCAAGCCAAGCCAACACCAACACAGCTTTTGGCGATGGTTTGCAGCGGCATCGGTTGTTATATTCCCAGCTGTTTTAGGTGATGTAGCAAGCTACGCAAGCCTGATACTCAAGCATGGACATGTGATGAACTACGCTGCCGACTTGAACAGCTTAAATGGCTTGATCAAGTTACCGCTAACTAATGATTGGTCACAATTTGCTAGCTCATTACCACTGCTTCTGCCATGGTACATCGTGCTAGGTTATGCTGCGGTATTAACGTGGACTGAGTTTGAACGCGGGCAAGCGCTTGTGATTTCAGGCTTACCATGGGTTGGCTACTACCTAATCTGGGCGCTCTACATTTTAATCTTTTAAGTAGAAGAGATAAGGCTAGCGAAGACTCTCTAGCCTATTGTTCCGTTAGATTTCCCAACGTAACCACCGTGCAAATGGTTAAGTTCCAATGACTAATAGCTAATCACTATTTAGCCTTAAAGGTCACTCGCATAGGGTTATGATCAGAAGCGTCCGTAATGGGCGCTTTTGCTTTTTCTACCTCTAGCCCTCGATAGAACACGTGGTCGAGCACCAGTCCTGTAATGAACTGAGTTCTGTTATCTGGCTCAAAGGCAACTTCCGTCAAACCAACCTTCTCCAACGTATCTTTCAATACAGCAAAGCGAGCTTCACTCCAGCTATTAAAATCCCCGGCAAAAATAACAGGTCCACGATACTTTTGCAGATTATCAGTTAAGCTCTTGAGCTGAGCTTCATAATCTTCCGTACCAAAGGTAAAGTTCACAGCGTGGATATTAATCACAGCCAGCTCTTCGCCATTGCTTAGTTGGTAACGCGACCAAAGCGCGGATTTAGGCAGTTGAAGCCAAGGTTCTTCATGAGTATAAGCACAAGCTTCAATCGGTAAATGAGTTGCTAGGTTGAGTACCCCTGCACTTTGCTCAAAGGCTTCAAACGCATTAACACGAGTGCTACCCCACTGTCCGCTCGTTACCCATTGGCGAAGTCCTTCTGTCATACTCGCTTCTTGCAGCAAGACTATATCGCTACCTGCCGACAGCTTATTTAACTCACTCTGCCAATTATTTCGGTTTTGCTTATAGATATTCCACACCGTAATGTCTAAGCCATCAGACACATCAATCGCTTTCGGTGCAGAGTTTTGGTAGCAGCTGTAGATGTCGTTACTGGTACTTTGAGAGGAAGTGATCAGGTTGGGTTTATTCGGGATAACGAAGATAAGATGAAAACTAACGACAGCAAGCGTTATCAATAGCGTGATTACAATGATGGTTTTCTTAAACATACAGCACCCTACCAGAAATGAAAAAGGAGCGATAAACGCTCCTTTTAGGGTAATAGTTTTTTTATACGGCGTCTTCGTCTTCTTCGCCAGTACGAATACGTACCACACGTTCAACTTCAGTAATGAAGATCTTACCGTCACCAATTTTACCTGTTTGAGCCGTTTCGATGATGGTGTCAACACATTGGTCAGCCACTTCGTCGGTCACAACGATTTCTAGTTTCACTTTAGGTAAAAAATCGACCATGTACTCTGCGCCGCGGTATAGCTCAGTATGACCTTTTTGACGTCCAAAGCCTTTAACTTCAGATACTGTCATACCCGTAATACCCACTTCTGCAAGTGCTTCACGTACATCATCAAGTTTGAATGGCTTGATAATGGCTTCAATCTTTTTCATGTTCATCCCTTAAACTGTGCGAATGGCTCATTATCGGTTAGCTATAGTAAACATTCAATGAAAAAAGCCAGAGCTTTAAAGCTCTGGCTCGAAATTTATCATCTTGTTTAATCAGCGCTTTGAGAAGATTTTACTTAAGGCTTGCGTAGTAAGCGGCTAGATTCGCGATGTCTTCATCACTCAGCATTGAAGCTTGAGCCTGCATTACAGCGGCCAAACCACCAGTACGCTGGCCGTTCTTATAGGCCTTAATTGATGAAGCGATATATTGCTCGTTTTGACCTTTAAGGTTTGGGTAACCTGGGATCACTGCGATACCGTCTGCACCATGACATGCTGCACAGATTGCTGCTTTAGCTTGACCCGCAGCAACATCACCCGCCAGAGCGTTACCACTCAATAGTCCAAATCCAAGAACTAATCCTAGTGTAATTTTCTTCATTGCATATTCCATTAATTATTTTTATTAAAGTGACGGTGAATTGTGACACAAACTTTTTCTACTTGCTCCAAAGCGCTTCACAATCTTGACCTTCGTAGTTTTTATCTACGAATAAGCCTAAAACAGCGATCACTCGATCGCCATCCATTAATATCGGCGTTCTGCGTCTTAACCAACTGGGTACTTGGTACTCTTGAAACAACTTCTTAAGCTTCCTGCTATGACCGCGCCCAACAGGGTGTGCTGACAATCCCTCAGGGTTAAAGATCACTCGCAATGTTCTGCTCGCTGTGTTGAGACTAAAACGTAAACGTTGTACATCACGGTGGTTAGATACACCATCACTCGCCGCTGAAGTTAAGTGTAGCTCCCCTAAACCATCAGGCAGAACTAAGCTCTCTTCCATCGAAATATCGCTTTGCCAGTTCGACAAGTCTTTGGTCTCTTTGACAACATAGAGCTGATGATTAAAACGTCTAACCTCAACCTCATTCAACACCAACTTAGGGTTGGCATCAGCCTGAGCGCATGCCACCTCATCCCATATAAGTTTGAGCTGTTTTTGGCTCGGCATCGGTTGATTACAGCGGCTCAGCCACATTCTTAATAGGCGTGCACGCAGTAAATCAGAGTGCTGAGATAATGCTTCTATACTTATGCTTTGACTTTGATTGCCACCTAAAGCTTGCTGTAAGTTAGATTCTAACAACTCATCCAACAGTAACTCTTGCTCTGCACATAGCTGAGCGCTGCGACTGACCGACTCTCGGAAACTAGGCCAACGCTCGGTCAGTGTCGGAGTCACTTGATGACGAATAAAATTGCGGTCAAAGCGAACGTCTTGATTACTCTCATCTTCTACCCAAGTTAAAGCCATATCGCGCGCCGCCCCTTCAATTTCCATTCTCGTCACCGACAGCAGTGGGCGAACAATATGAGCATCAGCAAACGGCATCACTTTCGCCATAGAAGAGAGCCCTTTCGGACCACTGCCACGCTTCAACGCTAACAGGAAAGTCTCGACTTGATCATCGATATGTTGGCCAGTAACGAGTACATCGCCGTGTCGGATATGTTGTTTGAAGGCGTGATACCTAGCATCTCGAGCGAGCTTTTCTATGCTTTCCCCACAATTAACATCCAGCGACACTCGCTCAATAGCTAGTGGAATAGACAAAGCATCACACCATGTTTGGCACTGCTCTGCCCAGTGATCAGCATTGTTACTTAAGCCATGATGAACATGTACCGCACAGCACTCGATGTGATGGGACTTAGCGAATTGGGCAGCCAACTCCAACAAAACTCGTGAATCGACACCACCACTGAAAGCGACGATCAACCGACAAGGCTTAAGCGCGCTTTGATCAAGTACAGATGTGAAGGTATCAATTAAGTGTGTCATGAGGCTAATAAACCAGAGGTCGTGTGTGAAGGGATAATTTTTTAATAATAAAAAAGGGTTGGCACTGAGTCCAACCCTTTCATCAACTTGTTCGTATAGCTGGCCTTATCGCTAAGGCAACTTATCAGCAGTAGCCGTAGCTCATTAGACGCTGGTAACGACGCTCAAGCAGCGTTTCGTTATCAAACTGCTCTAGCTCTTCTAGCTGTTTAACTAACATGTCTTTCATGTTCTGAGCCGTTTGTGCAGGGTCGCGGTGCGCGCCACCTAGAGGCTCAGGAATGATTTCGTCGATAAGCTCAAGCTCTTTAAGGCGAGGAGCAATCAGGCCCATCGCTTCAGCAGCTTGTGGTGCTTTATCTGAATCGCGCCATAGGATTGAAGCACAACCTTCTGGAGAGATTACTGAGTACGTAGAGTACTGAAGCATGTTCACGTAGTCACCAACACCAATCGCTAGTGCACCACCAGAACCGCCTTCACCAACAACGTTACAGATAACAGGAACTGAAAGGCCAGCCATCACTTTTAGGTTTTTAGCGATAGCTTCAGATTGACCACGTTCTTCAGCACCAACACCTGGGTATGCGCCCGCTGTGTCGATGAAAGTGATGATAGGCATGTTGAAACGCTCAGCAGTTTCCATTAGACGTAGCGCCTTACGGTAACCTTCTGGCTTTGGCATACCAAAGTTACGGATCACTTTCTCTTTAGTCTCACGACCTTTCTGGTGACCAATAACCATAACAGGACGGCCATTTAGACGAGCCATACCACCCACAATAGCTTTGTCGTCAGCGTAAGCGCGATCGCCCGCCATCTCTTCAAACTCTGTGAATGCATGCTCCAGGTAATCTTTGGTGTAAGGACGTTGAGGGTGACGAGCAAGTTGAGCTACCTGCCATGCACCTAAGTCACTAAAGATTTTCTGTTTAAGCTCTAAGCTTTTTTTCTCTAGTTGTTCGATTTCTTTGTCTAGATCTACCGCTGTGTCACCACCGTGACGCGAAACGTCACGTAGCGCTTCGATTTTTGCTTCAAGTTCAGCGATAGGCTTTTCAAATTCTAGAAAGTTCAGGCTCATCTATGAATCCTTGTTGATTCAGCTCCGCATTCGCGAAGCTAAATTTTAGTTAAATTCGAGTTCTACTTGGCTATTTCCAAGCAGCTGTTTTAATTCGTCTAGCAATGTATCACTTGGCGTCACGCGCCATTCTGTGCCCAATGTTAACCGCGCTCTAGCGTCGGCACGCTGGTAGTATACATTGACTGGGACCGTTCCGGCTCTATAAGGTTCTAAGATTTGACTAAAGCGTTCAAAAAATTGACCGTTAATTTGGGATTGGTCGATAGATATCGACACCCCACGAGCATATTTCTCACGGGCGCTTCCTAAGTCCATGACCTCGCGCGCGGACATTTTAAGCCCGCCATTGAAATCATCAAAGCTGACCTGTCCGGAAACGACCACAATTTTGTCTTTTTCGAGCAGTTCTGCGTAGCGATCGAGCGCATCCGAGAACAACATCACTTCCATTCGGCCTGATCGATCATCAAGTGTCATCAAACCGATTCGCGTACCACGCTTAGTGGTCATCACTCTCGCTGCAATCACCAAACCGGCAATCGTTAGTGATTGGTCACGACGCGTTGGCGTGGCATCTTTCAAACGACAGCTGGTGTATTTCGCTAACTCTTTGATGTAAGCGTTAACCGGGTGACCCGTTAAATACAAGCCAAGCGTTTCACGCTCACCCTCAAGCCAAACCTTCTCAGGCCATTTAGGCACTTGGGTATACTTGTGCTCAACCTCTTCCGGAGCGTCGGTCAACACACCAAACATATCAGATTGACCAAAAGACTCGGCATGGTGATGTTGGCTCGCCGCCTTCACCGCATCTTTCAAAGATGCCATCATCGCCGCTCGGTGAGGACCTAATCTATCTAAGGCTCCGGATAGAATCAACTTTTCGATAACACGTTTATTAACCTTCTTCAGATCAAGGCGTGCACAGAAGTCGAATAAGTCTTTAAAGTAACCACCCTTATTTCGCGCTTCGATGATCGCTTCGATAGGGCCTTCACCCACCCCTTTGATCGCGCCGATACCATAAACAATCGCGCCATCTTCATCGACGTTGAAACGGTATAGACCTGAGTTGATATCTGGTGGCAAAAGCTTGAGCTTCATACGGAAACATTCATCAACAAGGCCGATAACCTTCTCGGTGTTATCCATATCTGCCGTCATTACCGCAGCCATAAATTCCGCTGGGTAGTGCGTTTTCAGCCATAGCGTTTGATAAGAAACCAGTGCGTACGCTGCGGAGTGAGATTTGTTAAAGCCGTAGCCCGCAAATTTCTCTACCAAGTCAAAGATCTTCATGGCCAGTTCGCCATCAACACCATTGGCTTCAGCCCCCTCTTTAAAGGTACCACGCTGCTTTGCCATCTCTTCTGGCTTTTTCTTACCCATCGCACGACGCAACATATCCGCTCCGCCAAGCGTATAGCCAGCAAGGATCTGAGCGATTTGCATTACCTGTTCTTGGTACAGGATGATGCCGTACGTAGGTTCTAGTGTCTCTTTAAGCGATTCGTGCTGCCACGTTTCATCAGGATACGAAACAGCTTCTCGGCCGTGCTTACGGTCGATAAAGTTATCTACCATGCCTGATTGCAGAGGACCCGGGCGGAATAGGGCTACCAATGCGATAATATCTTCAAAACAGTCCGGTTGGAGACGTTTGATCAGGTCTTTCATACCACGCGATTCCAGCTGGAATACCGCGGTGGTTTCAGAGTTTTGTAATAGGTTAAATGACGCTTGATCATCCAGAGGGATCGACTCGATACGAACCGGCTCTTTACCCTCTTTCTTCAGGCGAGGGTTTACGAGGCCCAACGCCCAATCGATGATGGTCAGGGTGCGTAGACCCAAGAAGTCGAACTTAACCAAACCAGCGGTTTCAACGTCATTCTTATCGAATTGCGTTACCGGGAAGTTACCTTCTGCGTCGGCATAGATTGGCGCAAAATCGGTGATCGTGGTGGGTGAGATAACAACACCACCCGCGTGCTTACCGGCATTTCGCGTACAACCTTCAAGGATGCGACACTTATCAATCAGCTCACGAACTTCTTCATCGCCATCGTAAAGCTCTGGCAATGCAGGTTCAGCAAGGAATGCTTTCTCTAGCGTCATACCCGGATCTGGCGGTACAAGCTTTGAAATTCGATCGACGAAACCAAACGGGTGACCCAGTACACGGCCTACGTCGCGGATTACCGCTTTCGCTGCCATAGTACCAAAGGTGATAATCTGAGATACCGCATCACGACCGTACATTTCAGCAACGTGATCAATAACTTGGTCACGCTTATCCATACAGAAGTCGATATCGAAATCGGGCATCGAGACACGTTCTGGGTTCAAGAAACGTTCGAAAAGTAGATCGTATTCAAGTGGATCGAGGTCGGTGATATCTAAGGCGTAAGCCACAAGAGAACCGGCACCAGAACCACGGCCAGGGCCTACTGGCACATCGTTGTCTTTTGACCACTGGATGAACTCCATTACGATCAAGAAATAACCTGGGAAACCCATGTTATTGACAACTTCGAGCTCGATCTTGAGTCGCTCATCGTATTCAGGCCTACGCTCAGCACGAACTTTTTCATCAGGGAATAGGAATGCTAAACGTCGCTCAAGGCCTTCTTCTGACTTCTTGATCAGGAAGTCTTCAATCGCCAAACCTTCCGTAGGGAAGTTAGGCAGGAAGTATTCACCCAAACGAACCGTAACGTTACAACGCTTGGCAATCTCAACACTGTTCTCTAGCGCTTCTGGAATGTCTGAGAACAACTCACACATCTCTTCTTCACTACGTAGATATTGCTGAGCGCTGTAGTTCTTAGGACGACGAGGATCGACCATAGTGAAACCATCGTGGATAGCCACGCGGATTTCATGAGCATCAAACAGGTCTTCGGTTAGGAAAACCACTTCGTTGGTTGCAACAACAGGCAGGTCTTCTTGCTCAGCAAGCTCTAGCGCAAAGTGCAAGTATGACTCTTCGTCCGGCCGTCCGGTACGAATCAATTCCAAATAAAAACGATCGGCGAAGTACGTTTTGTAAAACTCGACGCTACTTGCAACCAACTCACGGTTACCTTTCAGTAACGCCTTACCAATCTCACCTTCTTTAGCACCCGATAGAATGATCAGGCCTTCTGCATTCTCAATTAGCCACTCTTTATCAATAACAGGCTGATGCTGAACATGACCACGAAGGTAAGCTTTCGAGATAAGCAGCGTTAGATTGTTATAACCTTTATTGTCCGTCGCAATAACAGTGAGTTTGGTCAACTCGTCACCGAATTCCGGAGACTGCATCAAGAAGTCAGCACCAATAATTGGTTTAACCCCACACCCATGGGCAGTACCGTAAAACTTCACCAAACCACACAAGTTGGTAAAGTCGGTAAGTGCTAGAGCAGGCATACCCATCTCAGCGACTTTTTTAACTAATGGTGGCACCTTAGATAGGCCATCCACCATCGAAAAGTCACTGTGTACGCGTAGGTGAACAAATTTTGGATCTGACATTATTTTTCCTGAGTTCTAGGTTTGAGCCTAGGATTACAACTGTGTGTATTCTATTTTTTTCTGACGCAAGTAAGCAACTTTATTCGATGCTAAGCTCTAGTTAACGTAAAGCTCTAGTCTATATAGAGCTTAATCAATGTCTAGAATACGCTTTACTGGCTTAAAGCTCTTACGGTAATGCTCGGTAACACCATGCTTTTCAATCGCTTCAAAATGCGCTTTAGTTGGGTAACCTTTGTGTTTCGCAAAACCAAACTCTGGATGCAGCTTGTCGAGTTCTTCCATCTCTTGGTCACGAACCACTTTAGCGATAATAGACGCCGCACTGATCTCTGCTACTCGTAAATCGCCCTTTACAATAGCAAGACCGTCCATTGGCAGTTCTGGGACACGGTTTCCATCTATTAGGGCTATATCAGGTTGAACACTCAATCCTGCAATAGCTCGCTGCATAGCGACCATAGTCGCCTGCAGAATATTCAACTCATCGATTTCTTGTGGAGAACAACGACCAACAGACCATGCCAGAGCTTTCTCTTTAATTTCTGGAAGCAGAGCTAGGCGCTTTTTCTCAGATAATTTCTTTGAGTCGTTCAAGCCTTCGATTGGGTTGTTTGGATCGAGGATAACCGCAGCGGTCACCACATCGCCAACCAAAGGACCACGGCCTACTTCATCCACACCAGCAAACAGCTGGTAGCCTTGCGGATACTCAAATGGAGGAAGCTCTTTTTTCTCTTTTACTGCCATAACTAATCTCTTAATGTTCTGTAAGTAAGCGCTTTATGCTTCAACAAAAGGTCGGTCAATCAATTTCAATACCGCATTAGCGGCTTGTTTGTCTGCGTCTTTGCGTATCCAGTGATGCATCTCGGTAAAACGTTCGATCAATGCACTATTATCGGCTGATAGCATCTTATCGACAGATGGGAACAAGAAGTCTGGGTGGCACTCTTCAAGAATATGCTCTTTCACGATCTCTTCACCAGCCAGAATATTCGGCAGTGATACGAACTCAGTGATTGCTAGCTTCTTCACAATGTAACCTGTCAGTTTATTCACTTTGTAGCCAACGACCATTGGGCGCTTCAGTAACATACACTCAAGAGCCACTGTGCCGGAAGCCAGAAGCACAGAGTCAGCAGCGGTAATCACGTTGGTTGCCGTATCTTCGACTAACGTGAATTCAAGCTCAGGCGCTGTTGCTTGCCAGATTTCAGTAAACTGCTTTTTGCGCTGCTCATTCACGAGCGCAACAACAAAATTGATATCAGGGTATTTTTGCTTAATGCGTTGGCAAGTTTCGATAAATGGTTGAGCAATCAAACCCATCTCACCGCCACGGCTGCCTGGCAATACGGCTAACCACTGCTTGTCTTGCTCAAGCCCCAACAACTCTCGCGCATCTTGTTTACTTGGTTCTAAAGGAATTGCGTCAGCCAACGTGTGACCAACAAACTCGCAGGCAACGTTATATTTATCATAAAACGCTTTTTCGAACGGCAAGAAAGCCAATACTAGGTCGGTTGCTTTGTCGATTTTAAAGATACGCTTTGGACGCCAAGCCCATACTGAAGGGCTCACGTAATGCACCGTTTTAATACCCGCGTTCTTAAGATCGAGTTCAAGTCTTAGGTTGAAGTCAGGCGCATCGATACCCACAAACACATCTGGCGGGTTTTGAGTGAAATACTTTACCAGCTCCGCTTTTACTTTTAGCAGACGAGGTAAACGGCCAAGCACTTCAACTAACCCCATAACGGCCAACTCTTCCATCTCGAAAAGAGACTCACAACCAAGCGCCTTCATTTTCGGTCCACCAATGCCAACGAACTCAGCATTCGGGTACTGTAATTTGATCGCTTTGATAAAGCCTTCACCAAGCGTGTCGCCAGACAGTTCGCCGACAACAATGCCTACGCGCAGTGGTTCATTCGAAACGAAGTCCGAGCTATTGGTTGCTGCTTCTTGCTGTGCCATAGTTTTCCAATTCCCTTCTTGCCTAAAACAAAAAAGACCGCCTAACGAGTAGCGATCTTTTTGTTATACCATTCTGATGAAGTAATTATTGTCATACTCACATTGATTGGTACATAACCACATCAAGTATTAACGAATAATACCGCGCTCAGAGCTCTCTAGCATTTCTAGCATAGGAACTACCGAAGTAAACTCTTTTGCCATTTCAACTAAAGCCGCTTTCGCTTCTTCAAGTGTTTTACCTGAACGGTATAACTCTTTGTACGCTTTCTGTAGTGCGCGAATTTCAGGTTTCTCAAATCCGTTACGCTTCAGGCCTACTAGGTTAAGACCGAATGGAGCCGCATGGTTACCCTGTGCAAGCACGTACGGCAGTACATCTTGAACTACAGCAGAACAGCCACCAATGTAAGCGTAAGCACCAATCGAACAGAATGGGTGAATCGCAGAAAGCGCCATTACACCAGCATAATCGCCAACCGTTACGTGACCGCCAAGGATAGCGTTGTTACCAATATGAGTATGATTACCAACAATAACATCGTGTGCTACGTGAGCATTAACACAAAGTAAGTTGTCATCACCAATCACAGTTGTTGCTTTATCTTGAACCGTACCACGGTGGATTTGAACCGCTTCACGGATCACGTTGCGATCACCGATCACAACTGTTGTCTCTTCGCCACCGTATTTCTTGTCTTGGTTTTCTTCACCAATAACAGCATGTGGGAAGATACGGTTTTCTTTGCCAATAGTGGTGTGACCTTTGATCACAACATGCGACATGATTTCTGTGTCGTCACCAATTGTCACGTTACCAGCAATGTAAGTGAAAGGCCCAACGGTCACGTTAGCACCGATAGTGACATCACCTTCGATTACTGCTGCCGGGTGAATTTTCGCTGTTTCATGAATCATATTAAAACTCTCTACGAGCACATTTAAGTTCAGCTGAACATACAACTACGCCGTCAACTTTAGCAACACCATTAAACGATGCGATGCCACGACGCTCTTTTAAGAATTCAACTTCGATAACCAGTTGGTCACCTGGTACTACTGGCTTACGGAATTTAGCTTTATCTACGCTAGCAAAGTAGTACAGCTCGTTGCCAGAAGGCGCGCCGAAAGATTTAAATGCTAGAAGGCCTGTTGCTTGTGCCATTGCTTCTAAGATCAACACGCCTGGGAATACAGGAAGCTGAGGGAAGTGGCCTGTGAACTGAGGTTCGTTAACTGAGACATTCTTAATTGCGGTCAGTGTTTTTTCTTTTTCAAAGCTAGTCACACGATCAACCATTAAGAATGGGTAGCGATGAGGTAATAGTTCCTGAATTTCAGTAATGTTCATCGTTGTCTGTTCAGTAGTCAAAGTCGTATTCCTATGTATATTCTTTATTTAATTAGAAGGATTATAAACGAAAAAGACTCGCTGTACGCGAGCCTTTTATTAGAAATGCTGGAATTATGATTCCGCGCTCTTCTCGATAAGTTTTTCAACGGTTTTCAAACGCTTGTTCATTTCATCAATACGATGAACACGCGTTGCTGTTTTACGCCAATCTTTGTTTGGCTGTAAAGGAATACCCGAAGAGTACATGCCTTTCTCAGTGATGCTGCGCATTACCATTCCCATGCCGGTGATTGTAACGCCATCAGTAACTTCTATGTGACCATTAATCACACTGCCACCACCAATAATACAGTACTTACCTATCGTCGTGCTGCCAGCAATGATAGTACCACCCGCAAGAGCAGAACCATATCCGATGTGAACATTGTGAGCAATCTGAAGTTGGTTATCTAGGATAACGTTATCTTCAATGATCGTGTCATCTAATGCGCCGCGGTCGATGGTGGTACACGCGCCAATTTCTACGCGGTTACCAATACGAACTGAACCGACTTGCGGAATCTTAACCCACTCACCTTTCTCATTCGCATAACCAAAGCCATCAGAACCAATGACAGTGCTTGATTGAATCAAACATGCTTCACCAATCACAACTTCATGGTAAACACTTACGTTAGCCCACAGCTTAGTGCCGGTGCCAATTTTTGCGTTTTTACCAATAAAGCATCCAGCGCCGATGATCACATCATCACTAAGTACTACACCAGACTCAATTACAGCGTTCGCACCAATAGACACATTTTGTCCAATGGTTGCATCACTAGATATTGAAGCAGAATCAGCAATAGCCGCTGCGGGTGCAGGAGTAGTATCAAGCGCTTGAGCAACCTTAGCAAAAGCAACGTAAGGGTCACTAACCACAATAACGTTGGTCTTACACAGTTCGCGCTCACTCTCTTTAACCATAATAGCAGATGCTTTACAGTCACCTAGGTGCTTGCTGTACTTCACGTTAGAAAGGAACGTAATGTTACCTTCTTGCGCTTTATCCATAGGAGCGACTGCTGAAACGGTAATAGTACCATCACCGTGTAGCTCTCCCCCGGTAATCGTTGCCAATTCGGCTAAAGTCAGATTCTTCATAAAACTTATTTCAGTGCTTTAATTACTTTCTCAGAGATGTTGTATTCTGGCTTGCCGTATTGCAGAGCTTGAATATCAACGATCATGTCGTAGCCTTCTTTCTCTGCAACTTTCGTTACAGCATCTTGAATCACTTTGAATAGCTTCTGCTTCTCTTGTGCTTCACGACGTTGGCTTGCTTTTTCTAGTGCTTGAGCTTTGATTTTGTACTTGCTGTCTAGTTGGCCTACTTCGATACGTAGCTTCTCAACTTCGTCAGGACCCAGTAGCTCGCCATCACGCTTAAGCTTTTCAATCTTCGTTTTTGCTTCAGCTTGAATGCTCTGTAGCTCAGCTGCTTTGTCTTTGAACTCTTCCTGCATTTTTTGAAGAACAACTTCACGCTGAGGTAGAGCCTGGAATACTTGTGCAGTGTTTACATAACCCACTTTTTGCGCAGCTTCAGCAGCTGTTGCAAAGAAAGAAGAGCTAAGAACTACAAGGCCTAAACCTGCTGCTTTAATCATATTTTTCAAAATATTGTCCTTTAAATATTAGAAAGTTCTACCAATGGTAAATGTGAAGAATTCCTCATCATCACCTTCGTAAATTTTAATTGGTTTCGCTAGAGAGAAAACCAGTGGGCCCATCGGTGACATCCATTGAAGGGCTGCACCATAAGATGAACGGTAATTCGTTGGATCAGAGTAATCGTAGTAGTACTGGCCGCCACTGTTAGGTGCGCCACGGTCTACGAACTCGGTATCCCATACACTTGCCATATCGAAGAAGACACTGGTACGAATTTGGCTACGTGCTTCATCAGAAGCAAACGGCGTAGGTACGATTAACTCTAAACTTGCCAAGGCAACCGCGTTACCACCTACTGAATCATCCGTAGCGGTATCGTAGGTTGGGTTGTTACCCGTGCTGCTTCCGTAAACGGCCTTCGGACCTGCCGAGTTAGAGCCAAAACCACGTAGGGTTGTAAAACCACCCGCATAGTAGTTCTCGTAGAATGGGAACAAGTTATCGTTACCATCCGTTTGACCATAACCATTACCATAGCCTAATCGGCCACGCATCAATAGTGTGAACTCATGCTTTTTGGTCAGCGGGATGTAATGTTTTACATCGTACTGCATTTTGAAGTACTGAGCATCAGAGCCTGGTACCGTCATTTTAGCGAAAGCACGTTGGTGGTTACCCTCAGTTGGGAAGAAACCACGGTTCAAATTGTTACGCGTCCATGAAATATTGATATCGAAGTCATCGGTTAAGATGTGCTCGTCACCGTATTGGTCGATACTTCTCGCGAACTGTTCAACTTGGATATAAGTCGGTACGTTACCGATCTTGTTGTGCGTGTAACCCACACCAAACTCGATACGGTTCAGCTCATCCATAGGGAAACCCCATGTTAAGCTCGTACCATAACTTTGGTTGGTATAGTCGACGATACCCGCTTCAGATGCTTCAAATTCGTTGTAAAAAATCTTACCGCCTAAACTCACACCATCAAGGTTCCAGTATGGGTCGCGGTAGTCTAAGCTCACGTTCTTTTGGTAATCGTTCATCATGGCACTTACACCAACACGGTTACCAGAACCTGCAAAGTTGTCTTGTTGTAGACCAACTTGGAAGCTCACCCCCGATTCAGTACCGTAGCCGACACCAAAGTTAATGCTGCCCGAGTTCGCTTCCTTAACGTTGTAAACCAAATCAACTTGGTCTTCACTACCAGGAACACGAACTGTTTGTACATCAACTGTTTCAAAGAAACCTAAACGGTTAAGACGGCTCTTACCTGTATCAATTGACTTAGAGTTAAGCCAGCTGCCTTCCATCTGACGCATTTCACGACGCAGTACTTCATCTTTCGTTGAGTTGTTCCCCGTGAAACGAATGTCACGAACATAGATACGGCTGCCCGCTTCTACATTGATAACCAACGACACTTCTTTGGTCTCATCGTCAAATTCAGGAATAGTACGGACTTGTGGGTAGGCATAACCAGACTCACCAAGAATTCGTTTTACGTTCTCTTCTAAAGACGTTACCGATGAACCGTTATAAGTATCGCCATCTTCAAATGGTACTAACGCTTCAAAGTCAGCCTCACGGCCGATAAGTTCACCACGAAATGCGACATCTTTAACGGTGTAGGCTTCGCCTTCATCAATACCAAGCGTGATATAAACGCCTTTCTTATCTGGAGAGATCGCCACCTGAGTAGAATCTACCTTAAACTTAAGGTAACCACGGTCGAGGTAGTAAGATTTCAGCGCTTCAATATCACCAGCCAGTACTTGCTTCTGATATTTTTCATCCGCAAGGAAGTTCCACCAAGCGACATCTACATTTAAATTAAAGCGGCTAAGCAATTCTGCATCAGTGAAGACTTCGTTACCGATAAAGTTGATCTGCTGAATCTTAGCGGATACGCCTTCAGTAAACACAAACTTAAGGTCAGAACGGTTACGAGGCAAAGGCGTCACAACCGCTTTTACTGTCGCGTTATACTTACCAACACTGTAGTAAAAATCTTCAAGGCCTTTCTCAATGTTACTCAGCGTAGTACGGTCAAGGGCTTCACCTTCACGAACACCAGATGCATCTAGGTTCTGTTGAAGCTGTTCTTCTTTAATCGCTTTGTTGCCCGAGAATGAGATACTTGCGATGGTCGGTCGTTCTTTGACTTGAACAACTAAAACACCTTCATCGCGAAGGACTTTAACATCCTCAAAGTTACCCGAAGCATACAATGCGCGAATGATCTCAGATACATCGCTTTCATCCACTTCATCGCCAATACGCACTGGCATTTTCAGTAGAGCTGCACCAAGTGCAACACGTTGTAAACCTTCGATCTTGATATCTTGAACTACAAAGTTTTGTGCTCCGTTCGCTGCCACACTAGTGGCTAATAGACTTGCGAACAGAATTTGCTTAATCGCCATACTTATTCTAATTATTCCTTGCTACTACCAATGCCTGTGAGAAACCATTCACAGGCGAGTAAAATCATTAAATATTGCCAGAGCCATCAAAGAGAAGAGGATTGCACCTCCCACTCTGTATCCCATTTCCTGAACTTTCTCAGGAACCGGTTTACGAGTAACGGCCTCAATAGCGAAAAAGAGCAAATGTCCGCCATCAAGCATAGGCAGCGGAACCAAATTAATAATCCCCAAGTTAACGCTAATCAGAGCTAAAAAGCCTAAGAAGTAAACCAGACCGTAATCGGCGGTTGTCCCTGCACCTTTAGCTATTGAAATCGGGCCACTCAAGTTATTTAAGCCAACATCACCAACGATGAGCTTCTTAAGCATTGTCAGTGTCAATCCAATGATCTGACCTGTTTTATCAAATGCTTTTCCTACAGACTCAATTACACCAAATTGTAACTCAAAGCGATAATCTTCTGGCCATTCTGCGACTTCTGGAGCAATACCCGCATAGCCGATTGTAGAACCATCAGAAAGCTCGCGACTTTTTGGCGTCATAACTAATGGCTGTTCAACTCCATTTCGCAATACGACCAAATCCAATGATGTCATTGGATTTGCACGAATCAACTCAACAACCGACTGCCACTGTTCAATAGGCTGCCCATTAATCTCAACAATTTTGTCGCCAGCCTCTACTCCTGCATCGTATGCAGCACCGTCATCAATGACTTGAGCTAGCACTGTCGATATCTCTGGAGAGTACGGTCTAAAACCAAGCGTTGTCATTGCCGATTCAGTTTCTGGGTTAAATGACCAGTCAGAAATATCCAATGTCATCTGCTGCTCAAAGCCGATATCGTCTTGAGAAGAAACCGTTACAGTCATGGACTGATCACCTATATGTGATATCAAACCCATATTGACTGATTCCCAATCTGCGGTTTTGATTCCTGAAATAGATTTAAGTTCCATTCCAGTTTCAATTCCGGCTTGTGCAGCAATAGATTGCGGAGTGACTTCACCGATTACAGGTTTAACTGCCGGCACGCCAATCAAAAATACTAGCCAATACGCAAAGACGGCAAAGATAAAGTTAAACGCAGGGCCTGCACCCACTATCGCCGTTCTTTTCCATAATGGCTTCTTATCAAAAGCATATTGTTGTTCGTCTTCAGAAAGGTCATCAACTCGACCATCAAGCATCTTAACGTAGCCGCCCAATGGAATGACTGACAAGCTGTATTCCGTACCATCACGGCCAACTTTGCTCCAGATTGATTTACCAAAACCAATCGAGAATTTCTCAACTTTCACACCACAGCGACGAGCAACCCAGAAGTGTCCAAACTCATGAACAGCGACCAGAATACCAAGCGCTACAATAAAGGATGCGAAGTTCCACAAAATTCCACTCATGCTAGCTGCTCTTTAATAAATTGATTGGCTATTTGACGAGACATATTATCTAGCTCGAGAAGGCTTTCCAAGCTGTCTAAGCCCTCAGAGTTATGTTGTTCACATACTTTGCTCATAACATGCTCGTTAATGACTGCAATATCGGTAAACTTCACTCGATTATTCAAGAAAGCATCGACTGCAATTTCGTTTGCCGCGTTAATTGCGGTTGTCGCATGCTGACCTAAGTAGCACGCTTCGATTGCTAATTTTAAACATGGGTAGCGGCTAAAGTCTGGTTCTAAGAAAGTCAGCTCGGCCACTTTGGTGAAATCCAGAGGCTTCACACCCGCTTCTGTACGCTCAGGGTAAGACATCGTTAAAGCGATTGGCGTCGCCATATCCGGTTCGCCCATTTGAGCAAGCACAGAGCCATCCTTGTACTGAACCATAGAGTGAATCACCGACTGAGGATGAATAATCACTTTCAACTGCTCTTGAGAGGCATTAAATAACCATTTCGCCTCAATGTACTCTAAGCCTTTGTTCATCATAGTCGCTGAATCGACCGAGATCTTAGGGCCCATAGACCAGTTAGGGTGTGCAATCGCTCGCTCTGGTGTTACCGATTCCAGATCTGTAACGTCCGTATAACGGAAAGGACCGCCCGAGCCAGTCAAAAGAATATGGTTGATTCCGTTCTCTTCTAAATCACAGCGGCCTAAGTTAGTTTGTACGTTTTGAGGTAAGCATTGGAAGATAGCATTATGTTCACTATCAACCGGAAGTAGCTCAGCACCGTACTTTTCCACGGCGTCTATAAATAACTGCCCAGACATTACCAAAGCTTCTTTATTAGCAAGTAAAATACGCTTACCAGCCTTAACTGCAGCCATCGTAGGAAGCAAGCCTGCTGCGCCAACAATCGCAGCCATGACAGTGTCTACTTCATCTAGGGAAGCAATCTGACACATGCCTTCTGAACCTGAAAGCACTTTGATGTTTGGGTAATCCAAAGACAACACTTCAGTCAGCTGAGACGCTGCACTAGGGCAAGCCATCGCAACATAGCTTGGTTGCCACTTTTCCACTAACGCCAGCATCTTTTCAACATTCGAGCCAGCAGCCAGTGCAACGACTGAATAAAGGTCTGGGTTTTGCTCAACGACTTTTAGTGTACTTGCACCAATTGAGCCGGTAGCGCCAAGGATAGTTAGATTTCGCATCACATATGACCGTAGAAATGTAATAAAGGGCAGAATCACTGCCCCTTTTTATTAGAATGCTAAATAAAGCAGAGCAAAGACAGGGAATGCAGCCGTTAAGCTATCTATTCTATCTAGTATACCACCATGACCAGGAATCAGATTACTGCTGTCTTTCACCCCAGAAACACGTTTAAACATGCTTTCAACAAGATCACCAAGAACAGAGATAACGACGGTCACAAGAGTAATAACAATCATGTGAAGAGGACTTGTGAATTGGATATCAAACAAGTCAGCAAAAATCCAAGCCACGATCACTGCAGTAATGATGCCACCAATAAGACCTTCAATAGTCTTGTTAGGGCTTACCGCTGGCGCCATTTTACGCTTACCAAAACTCTTTCCTGAAAAATAAGCACCGCTATCCGCCGCCCAAACGAGCAAGCAAACAAACATAACCAATTTTGCACCGTGGTAAGGATCAACGTCGATACCGTTAGCACGCAGGATAACCACACTCCAGAAGAATGGCAGCAGAGTCAGCACACCAAAGGAGTGACGAAGAAGATAAGAGTCTTTCCATGCTGGCATAGACTTAGGATAAGTCACTGCCATACCACTCGCGATTACCCACCAAATTGAGCCAATAGTTAGAATGGCGTAGTGAGCAGTAGACAAGTTATTAAGGCTAAATGCATCAAAAGGGATAAAAGCAAAACTTGCAGCACTTACCACAACCGTTGGAATCAAAGCTAAATAACGCGATTTGCTTTCAACAAACTGAGTCCACTCCCAAAAACCCAATAGCGAGATCACCGCTAGTGAAAGAATAAATGTGGGAAGTGATAACTCGAAAATACCTAGAATAACTAGGGGAGCTAAAATCAACGCCGTAATAATTCGTTGTTTCAAACCAAAAAATCCTTATTAACTGTCCATCAGAGCTTTAATTTGCTCACCGGTGCATCCAAAACGACGCTCACGGTTTACAAACCAAGTCACAGCTTCTACTAAGCTGTCTTCATTAAAGTCTGGCCAGAATTGTTCAGTGAAATACATTTCGGCGTAAGCCAACTGCCAAAGCATAAAATTACTAATGCGGCATTCGCCACTGGTGCGGATAAGTAGATCGACTTCAGGAATATCTGCCATCGTCAGGTGCTGTGTAATCATAGCTTCATCAATGTCATCTACATTAATATCACCAGACTTTACCTGTTGAGCAATAGAAGTCATTGCTTGCTGAATATCCCACTTACCGCCGTAGTTAGCCGCAATGTTAATAACCATACCGGTATTGGTGCTAGTCAAAGCTTCTGCTTCTTCTATCTTCTTTTGTAGTCGATCATTGAAACGACTTTTATCACCAATAACACGAAGTTGTAGATTATTTTTATGAAGCTTTTTTACTTCACTCGACAGCACTGAAATAAACAGTTCCATCAAAATACCGACTTCTTCTTCAGGACGACGCCAGTTCTCGCTACTAAACGCAAAAAGAGTAACAGCTTTAATGCCAAGTCTGGCTGCAGAAGAGATAGTTTTACGAACGGCTTGAACACCGTTTTTATGGCCAAAGACGCGAGGCTTGCCCTGAGCTTTTGCCCAGCGACCATTACCATCCATGATGATAGCAATGTGTTTAGGAAGAGAGTCTGTGAACGCTTGAGAATTATGCATAAAAGAGTGAATCAAATTCTAATAGTCGAACAGAGTAGCATAAAAAAACGCTGCACCGTGAGTACAGCGTTTTTCCGGAAAGAAAAGAATATGGAAAATTAAACTTCCATCAACTCTTTTTCTTTAACAGCTAGAACTTCGTCTACGTTCTTAACCGCAGCGTCAGTTAGCTTTTGAATTTCGTCTTGTGCTTTACGATCTTCATCTTCAGAGATTTCTTTATCTTTAAGAAGTGCTTTTAGATCGCCATTCGCGTCACGACGGATGTTACGGATAGCAACACGGCCACCTTCAGCTTCGCCACGAACGATTTTAACTAGGTCTTTACGACGCTCTTCCGTTAGCGGTGGAAGTGGTACACGGATAACTGTACCTGCAGACATAGGGTTTAGGCCTAGGTCAGATGTCAAGATTGCTTTTTCAACTAGAGGAGTCAGTGTTTTATCAAACACTGTAATAGCTAGTGTACGTGCATCTTCAGCGATAACGTTAGCAACTTGAGTCAAAGGCGTTGGAGCACCGTAGTACTCAACAGTAAGACCAGAGAGTAGGCTCGGGTGCGCACGGCCTGTACGAATCTTTTGCAGGCTGTTTTTTAGTGCATCAACACTTTTTACCATGCGCTCTTGAGCGTCTTTTTTAATTTCGTTAATCACAATTTCACCTTGATTATGTTCTTTCTTCAAGAAAGCTTTTTATTTGGAGTGATAAGGATAAGCTTACCAAGGTATAACACCTCAGTAAGCCCGAAAAATTAGTCAGCGTCGCTGATTAATGTACCTTCAGTTTCACCCATAACCACGCGACGTAGTGCGCCTGGTTTATTCATGTTAAATACACGGATTGGCATTTTGTGATCACGTGCTAGCGTAAATGCAGCCAAGTCCATTACTTTAAGTTCTTTATCAAGAACCGTGTTGTAAGACAACGTATCATACAACTCTGCGTCTGGGTTTGCTACAGGGTCAGAAGTAAATACACCATCTACTTTTGTCGCTTTTAGAACTACGTCAGCTTCGATTTCGATACCACGTAGACATGCAGCAGAATCTGTAGTGAAGAATGGGTTACCAGTACCAGCAGAGAAGATCACAACGCGACCTTGACGTAATTGGCTGATTGCATCTGCCCAGTTGTAGTCGTCACACACACCTTTAAGAGGGATTGCAGACATTACACGTGCGTTTACGTAAGCACGGTGAAGAGCGTCACGCATTGCCAGGCCGTTCATTACCGTTGCAAGCATACCCATGTGGTCACCAACAACGCGGTTCATACCGGCTTCAGCAAGGCCTGCACCACGGAAAAGGTTACCGCCACCGATAACAACGCCTACTTGAACACCTAGTTCAACCAATTCTTTCACTTCTTGTGCCATACGATCAAGGATCGTCGGGTCAATACCAAAACCTTCTTCGCCTTGTAGTGCTTCACCGCTAAGTTTTAACAGAATACGTTGATACGCCGGTTTAGGGTTCGTAGTCATGGAGTTTACCTTCCAAAGAGTTGATGATTAACAGTCATGGATAAAAACTGAATAGCTCAGTTTGCATTCATAACAGCTAACGTTGCGAGCAAAAATAATTCACTATTCATAAAAAGACCGCAGCAATGGCCACGGTCTCTTTTCAAACAATACGCTAAGGATTAACCTTTTTGTACCGCTGCAACTTCGTCAGCAAAGCTCATTTCAGCTGCTTTCTCGATGCCTTCACCAACTTCTAGACGTACGAAGTTAGATACTGAAGCGCCTTTCTCTTTAAGGATAGCGCCAACAGTTTGCTTAGGCTCCATGATGAAAGCTTGACCAGTTAGAGAGATTTCGCCCGTGAATTTCTTCATACGGCCAACAACCATTTTCTCTGCGATTTCAGCTGGTTTGCCTTCGTTCATAGCGATTTCAACTTGAACTGCTTTCTCTTTAGCAACTACGTCTGCAGGTACGTCTTCTGGGTTTAGGAACTCAGGACGTGATGCAGCAACGTGCATTGCAACGTGCTTAAGAGTTTCAGCTTCGCCTTCACCAGCAACAACAACACCGATTTTCTCACCGTGACGGTAAGAAGCTAGTGCAACACCTGAAACGTATTGTACGCGACGGATGTTGATGTTTTCACCGATTTTTGCAACTAGAGCAACACGAGTCTCTTCGAACTGTGCTTGTAGCTCTTCAACAGTTGCTTGAGAAGCTACTGCAGCAGCTGCAACTTCTTCTGCGAATGCAGTGAAGTTAGCATCTTTTGCTACGAAGTCAGTTTGGCAGTTAACTTCAAGAAGAGCAGCTACGCCGTTCTCTTCTTTGATGATGATTGCGCCTTCAGCAGCAACGTTACCAGCTTTCTTAGCTGCTTTCGCTGCGCCAGACTTACGCATGTTTTCAATTGCTAGTTCGATGTCAGCGTTTGCTTCTACAAGCGCTTTCTTACATTCCATCATGCCAGCGCCAGTGCGCTCGCGAAGTTCTTTAACTAGAGCTGCAGTTACAGTTGCCATTCTCTATTCCTCAGTAAATTCTAAAAAAGATAAAAAACAGGGGCCTAATTAATTGGCCCCTGATATTGACTGTATTCAGTCCGTTAAGCCACCGATTATGACCGCTTAATATGAACTAAATATGGCTCAGAGCCGCTATTATTCAGCTTCTACAAAACCGTCTTTTTCAGCAGCTACAGCAGCAACATCTTTGTTGCGACCTTCTTTAACCGCGTCTGCAGCAGCGTTTAGGTAAAGCTGTACTGCACGGATTGCATCGTCGTTACCTGGGATAACGAAGTCAACGCCGTCTGGGTTAGAGTTAGTATCAACTACAGCGTAAACTGGGATACCTAGGTTGTTTGCTTCTTTAACTGCGATGTGTTCGTGATCAGCATCGATTACGAATAGAGCGTCTGGAAGGCCGCCCATGTTCTTGATACCACCAAGAGATTTCTCTAGCTTCTCCATTTCGCGAGTACGCATTAGAGCTTCTTTCTTAGTAAGCTTGTCGAAAGTACCGTCTTGAGCTTGCGCTTCAAGTTCTTTCAGACGCTTGATAGACTGACGAACAGTTTTGTAGTTCGTTAGCATACCGCCTAACCAGCGGTTGTTAACGTAGAACTGGTTGCTGTTGATAGCAGCTTCTTTAACAGCTTCAGATGCAGCGCGCTTAGTACCAACAAAAAGAACTTTACCTTTCTTCTCGCCAACTTTAGCGATTTCAGCTAGAGCGTCGTTGAACATTGGTACAGTTTTTTCTAGGTTGATGATATGTACTTTGTTACGAGCACCAAAGATGAATGGCTTCATTTTTGGGTTCCAGTAACGAGTTTGGTGACCGAAGTGAACACCAGCTTTAAGCATATCGCGCATTGATACAGTTGCCATTTTAAAATCCTCTATGGGGTTAGGCCTCCACATCCCCCATGAATCCGACCCCTAACAACTAACCACTTTTCAGCCGTTATTTGTGTTGTTGAGGCACCCCGGAACATGTGTCGGAATGTGTGTGATTTAAAGAAATAAGTTAGTGGACACAAAGCTTGTTTCGCCAATTGGAGAAAACACTCCTGATGTCCGGCGCGCTTTATACCATATTTTGTCTATCTATGGCTAGAAAAAAATCGAAAAATGGCGACTGCTATACTGACCTCTAAAGACGAATTTCCTCTATAAATGGCATCCATATCAAGTTGCTTCTACATCTTTTAACCGAACATTATTTACTCAGGTTAAACAGTATCCATCGGTATTGTGCGGATATGGGAATGTTGCGCTAAAATGCTGCACTGATAGAATAGCCCCAATATGCACACTTAGGTGCTACCAAATTAAGAGATATGCAATGGCTGTAAAAATTAAAACTGCTGAAGAAATTGAAAAGATGCGCGTCGCCGGCAAACTGGCTTCTGAAATTCTAGAGATGATTGAACCTCATATCCAAGTAGGTACAACGACAGAAGAGCTAAACCAAATCTGTCATGAGTACGCTCTAGAAAGAGGCGCATACTCAGCACCACTTGATTACCACGGTTTCCCTAAGTCAATCTGTACGTCTATCAACCACATCGTGTGTCACGGTATTCCAGCATCACAAGATGAGACGGGTAGCACAGGTCAATTCAAACCTGCAGTATTAAAAGATGGCGACATTCTCAACGTTGATATCACTGTGATTGTTCCTGATGACGAAAATGCTGATCTAAGTGTTCGTCCACAAGGCTACCACGGTGACACATCTAAGATGTTCCTTGTGGGTGAAGTTTCTCCAGCAAACAAACGTCTGTGTATGGTTGCTCAAGAAGCACTTTACGAAGGCATGCGTCAGGTTAAACCAGGTGTTCAACTTGGCCAAATCGGTACTGCTATTGAGAAGTACATCAAAACAAACAACAAGAACAACCCACGCGCTAAATTCTCTATTGTAAAAGATTACTGTGGCCACGGTATTGGTTCTGAGTTCCACGAAGATCCACAAGTCGTTCACTACAAAAACAGTGACCGTACCGTACTGAAAGCAGGCATGTGTTTCACAATCGAGCCAATGATCAATGCGGGTAAGTTTGGCTGTCGTCTAGATGACGAAGATAGCTGGACAGTGTACACAGCAGACAGCAAGAACTCCGCTCAGTGGGAACACACTCTAGTTGTGACCGATACTGGTTGTGAGGTACTAACACTACGCAGCGACGATACGATCCCACGTATCATGAAGAACGCTTAGTTCAACAAGCTGAATACCTCAGACTTTTAAAAATATCCTCGCCTGTCGAGGATATTTTTTTATCCGCTCAATTTCGATTTTCCATCAGCTTCTGTTAAATTGTTTACTATTCTCATTTGCTTGCACGGATAGCAGACTATGCCTTATCAATGTCCCCTTACGTTCAATGACGAACAAATTGAAATCTGCGAAATAAAAAATCAGCTCGAAATCTTCACGCAGTATCAAAAAAATGAATTTCTCAATCATCATCCAGTCACCGATTTGGTGCTGCTTCGTTCCGAATACATGGATTTGCTTCTCAATCGTTTATGGGAGCATTTTGGGTTCAACAAACTGCCTCATATTTCACTTGTTGCGGTGGGAGGCTATGGTCGTGGTGAACTACACCCTTTGTCCGATATTGATATCCTCATCGTCTCGCAAAAAACACTGCCACCCGCACTGGGTGAAAAAGTCAGTCAATTCATTACCCTACTCTGGGACTTGAAACTCGAAGTCGGCCACGCGGTGCGTACCATTGCAGAGTGTCTTGATATCGGCACCGATGATTTAACCGTTGCCACTAACCTGCAAGAGTCACGCTTACTGTGTGGCAGCGAAGACACCTTTCAAGAATTGAAACTAAAGATTCATTCTGATTCATTTTGGCCAAGTGAGACCTTCTACAAGGCTAAGATTCAAGAACAGAGAGAGCGTCATGCTCGCTACCACGACACCACCTATAATCTAGAACCGGACATCAAATCGACTCCGGGAGGGCTCAGAGACATCCATACACTGAGCTGGGTTGCGCGTCGACATTTTGGTGCAACGTCTTTATTGGAGATGAGCAAATACGGCTTTCTAACGGATGCTGAATATCGCGAGCTAGTGGAGTGCCAAGATTTCCTATGGAGAGTTCGCTTTGCACTGCACATAGAGCTGCGCCGTTACGACAACCGCCTCACCTTTGCCCATCAAGCTCAAGTTGCTGAACACCTGGGTTACACTGGCGAAGGTAACCGTGGTGTTGAGATGATGATGAAAGAGTTCTACCGAACCCTTCGTCGCGTAGCCGAGCTCAACAAAATGCTGCTTAAATTGTTCGATCAAGCAATCATCAATGGTGGCCAGACCCAAGAAGCTGAGATTCTCGACAATGACTTCCAACGCCGAGGGTCATTGATCGAAGCACGCAAGCCGGCCCTATTCCAAGCTAGACCAGAAACGATTCTCGATATGTTTATCCATATCGCTAATGACTCGACTATCGAAGGGGTAAGCCCACCAACATTACGACAATTGCGAACGGCACGTCGTCGATTGAACCGCTTCCTGCATACGATTCCTGAAGCTCGTGACAAGTTCATGGATCTAGTTCGCCACCCAAATGCACTACACAAAGCCTTTAGCTTAATGCATAAGCTGGGCGTGCTCTCAGCGTACTTACCGCAGTGGAGCCAGATCGTTGGCCAGATGCAGTTTGACCTATTCCACGTATACACTGTGGATGAGCACAGTATTCGCCTGCTCAAGCACATTAACCGTTTTGGCCAAATTGAGAACCACGACAAGCACCCTATCTGTTGTGAAGTCTACCCACGCGTACAGAAGAAAGAGCTGCTGATTCTGGCGGCTATCTTCCACGACATCGGCAAAGGCCGCGGTGGAGACCACTCAGAAATTGGCGCTGTTGAAGCTTACTCTTTCTGTATTGAACACGGGTTATCAAAACCTGAAGCAAAACAAGTCGCGTGGTTGGTACAAAACCACCTGTTGATGTCTGTGACCGCTCAACGCCGTGACATCTACGACCCTGATGTAATCACTGAATTCGCAAAAAAGGTTCGTGATGAAGAATCACTCGAGCTACTGGTTTGTTTAACCGTTGCCGATATCTGTGCAACTAACCCAGAGCTATGGAACAGCTGGAAGCGAACGCTGTTAGCAGAGCTATTCCACTCAACGCAGCGAGCACTGCGACGCGGATTGGAAAACCCAGTCGATGTCAGAGATCGTATTCGCCACAATCAACAAATGGCATCAGCACTGCTGCGTAAAGAAGGCTTCACTGCTCGTGAAATTGAAGTGTTATGGCAACGCTTCAAAGCCGATTATTTTTTGCGTCACACACATAAACAAATCGCTTGGCACTGTGAGCACTTACTTCGCCTAGAAGACCCAAGCCAACCGTTAGTGCTGATCAGTAAGAAAGCGACGCGTGGTGGCACAGAAGTGTTCGTTTACTGTAAAGACCAAGCGGCACTGTTTGCGACCGTGGTTGCCGAACTCGACAGACGTAACTTTAACGTTCATGACGCGCAGGTCATGGTCAGCAAAGATGGTCATGTTTTGGATACCTTTATCGTACTAGACCAACACGGCGAAGCGATTGATGAAGCAAGACACAAAGCCGTTGCTAAACATCTGACTCATGTATTGGCTGATGGCCGTCCGACTAAGATTAAGACGCGTCGCACGCCACGTAACTTGCAACACTTTAAGGTCAAAACCTTAGTTGAGTTCCTACCAACCAAGAGCAAAAAACGTACCTTGATGGAGTTAAGAGCCCTTGATACGCCGGGGTTATTGGCTCAAGTAGGTGCAACCTTCGCGGAACTAGACATCAACTTACATGGTGCCAAAATCACCACCATAGGTGAGCGAGCTGAGGATTTGTTTATTCTGACCAGTGAAGCCGGTGGAAGACTATCTGAAGAGCAAGAGCAGGCACTAAGAGAAAGATTAACCGAGCACGTTTCGGAACTCGCACCTTAGAAAGCGAATTCAGTCTAAAAGCAGGTTTAATAACCAAATAAGTGTGGGCAAAGATAGAGAGCGATCTTGCCCACAACTTACAATCAATTCACAGATATCAACTATCTAGCTCGTCGTTAGGCTGCTACATTGATCAAGTCAATTACATAAAAGTATTACATTCATAACCTAGAGGTCGCTTATGTATCCAAACCTCACTGGCTTAGGTATCCACGAACCTAAACAGATTGAACGTTACTCCCTTCGCCAAGAAGCGCACAAAGATATCCTGAAGATTTACTTTCGTAAGCAGAAAGGTGAACTGTTCGCGAAAAGCGTTAAATTTAAGTACCCACGACAAGTAAAAAGTGTGCTTGTTAGCGGTGGCAATAATCAATACAAAGAAGTGACAGAGATTAACCGCAACCTCACTCTTGTGATTGATGAGCTCAACAAGATCACCAAACCGACGCCAACGGCTGAAGTGGATGTGAAACAGAAGATCCTTACCGACTTACGCCATCTAGAGAAAGTGGTATCAAGTAAGATCGCTGAGATCGAAGCCGATCTAGAAAAGCTAAAATGATCCCGCGACTAACTATTACTGTTAACTAACCAACATTAGTTATGCCGTTAAGGTTATGCAGATACAAAAAGGGCTGATTTCACTATCAGCCCTTTGTTTTTTATTCTATTTTCTTTATTCACTTAGACTCGTAATTACTAAAACGCGTGTGACTTACTTAGACAAGCACGTTTGAGAATTGATTAATTGAGTATCCCACTTAAAGGTTTCAAACAACCTTAACCACGTTTCATCTAGGTTGGCTTTCATCACCAACTCTTCTTTTGTGAAAGGATGAATAAAGCGAAGCTCAGAAGCGTGCAACAACAAGCGGTGCGAATCTAAATCATCACGGAACAGTCGATTGTGCTTACCATCACCATGTGAAGTATCACCGACAATCGGATGTCTTAGATGAGCCATGTGACGACGCAGCTGATGTTTGCGACCTGTCTTTGGCATCATCTCAACCAAGCAGTAGCGGCTCGTAGGAAAACGTCCTGTTGAATATGGCACTTCTACTTTTGCTAGCGGTTCATAGACTGTCACTGCCTCTTGCGCTTCTTTGTCTTCTTTCGCGAACTTATCTGCGATCTTATCCAGCTCAACCTTAAGTGCATAATCGAGCGTATCGCCCTCTTCTATCCAACCACGGACAATCGCATGATAGGTTTTTTGCATCTCATGATTAGCGAACATTGGCATCACCTGTGAAGCAACCTCACTCGACAACGCAAACACCAACACACCCGATGTCGGTCTGTCTAAGCGGTGTAATGGAAAGACATGCTGACCAATTTGATCGCGCAATGTCTGCATAACAAATTGCGTTTCGTGTTT
The DNA here is from genome assembly GCF_000272105.2 of Vibrio splendidus 12E03. Taxonomy (GTDB): domain Bacteria; phylum Pseudomonadota; class Gammaproteobacteria; order Enterobacterales; family Vibrionaceae; genus Vibrio; species Vibrio splendidus_I. The sequence goes on along the minus strand of NZ_AJZD02000295.1, from coordinate 10,583 downwards.
ATCCAACCATGAACGATGCACTAGCATGCCAGCGGGCTTATTCACCGCGACAAAGTACTCATCTTGATAAATGATCTCTAACATTACGCACATACCTCATCAATGCTCTGAATTGTCACTAGCAGTTCGACTTTGTCTGACTCATTTTTCCACACTTCACCAAAATAAGGATGAATCGCAAAGCCTTTCGGTAGGCTCATTTGGGCATCCATCATTGCGTTGATCTTTACAATAAAGATCCACTGCAACCACTCTTCTGGCTTTAGAGAATCAATAGCAAAAGGTTCTACGCTCGCCAGAGCTTCATCAGAAGGCGGAAGCGTGCTCCATAGGGAACATTGGCGCATTTGTTGTTCTAATTGTTGAAGTAAAAGAGGTAACTTTGTGGCTGCTGTCATTTTTCACCAAGTTATTTATCTAGTGACCTTGAAATTGGGGCATAGAGTACCATCTATTTAGGAAAGAAAGTTAGGAGCTTTATTACTATGGAAACGATTCACACGCTCACTCAGTTACTCAAGAATAGCGGTTGCCAATACGATATCTACGACCTAGGTCGTCGCATTCAAAAGATCGACAACACCTTATTCTCTGATGTTGAGCAAGGGAAACAGCCGTACCCATTTCCACTTCAGAAACAAGCTCACTTAGCCATTAGTTACTGGAACGAACACAAGCAACCTTGGATTTGGTTCCTAAAGTTCAAGCTGGACGAAAGAGGCCTATTGCATCAAGGCGATGTAGGCAACTTCCTTAAGTTTGTTATCGAAGCGATGGGTACACGTCTAAACGGCGAGAGCAGCGAAGAGCAACAACAAAAGCTGTCTAACAACCCATATACTTTCAAGCCTTCAGAAGACAAAATGGCCGTGTTCCATAGCCAAGTAAGAGCAGGTTTAGACCTGGCGACGAGCCAATACTACGAACACGCTCAACACTACTTCACTGGCGATTTAGGTTGGGACAACTGGAAAACGGTTGGTCTTCAAGGCATCACCGATATGTGTGCTCGCCTAGGCAGCCAACAAAACGGTGTCGCGATTCGCAAAGCATTGAACAAACTGCCATCAGAACCTCTATACGCAATACTAGGGGCGCTTGAGCACACGCAAATCAATGACAAGCTGGCTCAACGCTTACAAGAGATGGCCGAAAATGAGATTAACAGCCAAGAACCGGATCTGTTCTTGCTGTCTGCGTTGGTTCGTGCTCTTTCTGGTGCTGAACAAAGCACAACGAATGCCGTCATTAACCAAGTTCTGACGAGCCCACGCTTAAGTCACCAAGAAGTGTTAATTGGTTTGGCTGGTCGAAGCTGGCACGCACTGCAAGATCCAGTGATTGCTGAGCAATTCTTGCTGCGTCTCGCACAAACAGGCAACCAAAACTTGTTCAATCAGTTATTTGCAGATTTAGTGATGATTCCAACTCTGAGAATGGTATTTTTGCCGCTACTGAACTCAAATCCATCACCAGAACTTGCCAATGCACTTGTTGAATTACAACAAGCGGCTAAGTCGCAATAGAAACTAAATAGAACCGAACAATAGCTCGTAAGAAAAAACTCAAATCACGAACGGAATAGAAAGATAAAAAGGAAGTATGGATTAAATGATAGATAACTTATTGGCTATTTTGTTTCTGTGCTTCTTTTGCTTTCTGTTTTGGCAGCAGCGCAGGCAATCTGAGCTTGCGAAAGCTGCCATTGCGAGAAAGTGTAAAGAGCTAGACCTACAATTATTAAGTGTCGCCTTCAGTGGTCATAAACTTAAGATGCGCCATGAGCTCACCACCATTTGGCGCTGGCACACCGTGTACCAATTCGAGTTTTCGGCGTTGGGTGATGACCTGTACCAAGGGAAACTGACTATGGTGGGTTTCCGTTCTATGCGGTTTGAGCTACAGCCTCATAGAATGTAACGTCGCAATACTCGGTATAACGATATTCATGATAAGGGCCAAACTGATCTTGTTTGGTCTCTTTAAATGCAAAACCTAATTTTTCTAATAGCTTAATAGATGGGTTGTGGCCGACATTCACAGTCGCAACAACATTCGTTAGACGCTCTTCAAAGCACACCAAACTAAAGAAAGGTTTTAACACCTCACTAGCAAAACCTTGATTCCAGTATTCTTTATCCAAAATAAAGCCAAGCTCACGCTTACCTTCTTCTGATGAAACAAAGACATGCCCAATATATTCACGGGTTTGGTTGTGGATGATCGCGCGGCAGAAGCCGACGTTATCTTGCAGTATTTCTTGAAAAAGGTGCTTCGCAGAGGCAACAGAATGAGGCCCATTCATTTCGGCACGATTAATGGGGCAGCAATTTAACTTGATAAAGTCGAGTTCTAACTGTTCAGTATAAGGTACCAACAGCGTTCTTGAGGTTGCTATCGTCATAAAACACTCCTTGTGTTGACCATTAGCAGAAAGCAGATGTTGCGCTTTTAGATGAAAAAGCTCTCGATTAAAAAGAGCCTCCTAAACAGAGAAAGCCTCAGAAAAAGAAAAGCCCCGACACCGAAGTGTCAGGGCTAGGGTCTTACTCGCAGCAGTCCGGCTACTAATTAATGCTCCATGCATCATCCATAATAGTGGCTGTAATCCTTCAGCTCTTTCCTTTACTTCGCCGTCCTAGCGGTGTCCAATCATCCTGAAAGCTAACAATCCTAGTTAGCGCACATCACTTGTTCCGTGAGCGGTGTCCTTTACATCGTCCTGATGCTAATCCAACCCTTTTAATCCTAAAGGTGTCCATTGTCATTCCGTTGCAGCTAACTTCCTGTTAACTGACTGTATCCCTACAATGTCCTTACGCTCCATGCTTGATCACTCAATCCTAAGTAACCAAATCTTCATCCTGAAGATAACCAAATCCTTGGTGCTTTCCTGTTCCGTGTCAGAATCCTTCCGACAAGGTTTAATTTACGCGATTTAGGATTTTGGACAATAGATTTGCATCACATTTTGAATTCAAGAAAGTTGTTAATTATATAAAACAACTAAAATTCAACAACTTAATCACATGCACATCAATCTCTCTAGCGATGTATTCGTATTATCTCACAGCCTTTGTAAGAGATCTCTCACAAGCCATGGGAGGTTTTATGATTCGCTATCATTCACCAGAGCGAGTAAAATGACCAAAGACTAAAAATGGAGGTCAACATGCTGACAAAAGATGTTTCTGAAGAGTTGAAATCAGTGCTTGAAGGACTGCAAGCGCAAGGGAAAGAGCCGACAGTTGCTTTAGTTAAGGCTCGTATGAGCACATCCGTTCCGATGCCCGCTTTGATTACTACTATCAAGAGCTGGAAAAGCGCAAATCGTGTTCCTAAAGTTGAAGTCGCGACACCAGAAGAGCCGGCACTTGATCGTGTAAGCCAGCTAGAAAAGCAAATCCTTGAACTCACTGCTCGTGTTACCACGCTTGAAGGCAAGTTATCTGATCAATAAGGCAACTGAGAAATAAGTTGACCGATAAATAAGCAAACAGAGAAATAGAACACTATGAAGATATGGGTTGATGCGGACGCTTGTCCAAAGGTTATCCGAGAAACAATCGTACGCGCAGCTGAGCGCACAGGGGTTGAATGTACCTTTGTGGCAAACCACCTGGTTCCTGTTCCTAAACGCAATAACATTCACTCGATTCAAGTGCCAAGCGGATTTGATATTGCTGATGACGAAATCGTAAAGCGCACTGAACCCGGCGATCTTGTGATTACATCCGATATCCCTCTGGCTGACGAAGTGATCACCAAGGGTGGGCAAGCTCTCAGTTCTCGTGGTGAGCTTTACACCAAAGAGACCATCAAAGCGCGTCTGAACATTCGTGACTTTATGGATACCATGCGCTCAAGCGGCATCCAAACTGGCGGACCAAGCACCCTTTCTCAAACCGACCGTCGTGAGTTTGCCAACCACTTAGATAGAATTCTAGCCAAACGCTAGCTGGCTCATCCGAGCTTAACCTAGTTCTATCTCTCCATAAAAAATCAAAAAACCTGCAAACAATGCAGGTTTTTTAATATCAATTAGAAGAAGGTTTCCCCTACTCTACAACTAAGGCGTGTAGTACGTTGCAGCGCCCGGACCTACTGGTAGGCCGAATACGAATACCCAAACGTAGAACATTAAGCTCCAACCAACCAAGAATACGATTGAGTATGGAAGCATAGTTGCAATCAGAGTACCGATACCTAGGTTCTTCATGTAACGCGTCGCTACAGCAAGGATTAGACCGAAGTAGCTCATCATTGGAGTAATAATGTTCGTTGTTGAGTCACCGATACGGTAAGCAGCTTGAATCGTTTCTGGAGCGTAGCCTACTAGCATTAGCATTGGAACGAAGATAGGTGCTGTTACTGCCCACTGAGCAGAAGCCGAACCGATCATCAGGTTAATGAAGCCACACATTAGGATGAATGCGAAGAACAACATTGGACCCGTTAGGCCAATATCCTGTAGGAACGTAGCACCTGCAACTGCAAATACTTGACCGAAGTTAGTCCACTTGAAGAAAGCAACAAACTGAGCAGCGAAGAACACAAGTACGATGTACATGCCCATTGAAGACATAGACTTAGACATTGCATTGATTACATCACGGTCTGTTTTCATTGTGCCGGTAACTTTACCGTAAACAAAACCAGGAACTGCGAAGAATACGAAGATGAACGCTACGATACTTTTCAGGAATGGAGAACCCGAAACCGTACCTGCTGCTGAACGTAGAACACCATCAGCTGGAACAATCGTCCATGCAAGAAGTGCAGAAACCGCTAAGACTGCGATACCCGCTAGCTTAAGGCCTTTCTTCTCAACGTCTGTTAGCTTGCCCATTGAATCATTTGATAAATCTTCAGACGCTTCTTCGTCGTTGTATTTACCCAGTTTTGGTTCAACAATCTTCTCAGTTACAAATGCACCTGTAATCGCGATGAAGAAAGTAGAAACAAACATGAAGTACCAGTTTGATTCAGGACCAACGTTGTAAGTCGGGTCAATCATCTGTGCTGCTGTTGTGGTAATACCAGAAAGCAGTGGATCAACCGTACCGATTAGAAGGTTCGCAGAGTAACCACCAGATACACCAGCAAATGCTGCCGCTAGACCCGCTAATGGGTGACGACCCAAAGAGTGGAAAAGCATTGCTGCAAGCGGGATAAGTACTACATAACCCAGCTCTGAAGCCGTGTTAGAGATAATACCGGCAAAAACTACGGTTACCGTAACCATGCGCTTAGATGCGCCCATTACCATGCCACGCATCGCCGCAGATAATAGACCTGAGTGCTCAGCAATCGCTACACCTAGCATTGCAACAAGCACGGTACCTAATGGCGCAAAGCCAACAAAGTTTGTCACGAGATTAGTAACAATGAGCTGTAAGCCTTCAGCATTAAGTAAGCTTACAACGTAGATCATGCCGTCAGCAGCACGACCTGGAGCACCTTCTGGACGAGGGTCCATAACAGATACTTCAAAATATCCAGCGATACCTGAAGTAACTAAAATAGCGACACAGAAGATTGCGAAAAGAGTGATCGGGTGGGGTAATAGGTTCCCCAAATATTCAACACCATCGAGAAAACGGGTAAAAATAGGTTTCTTTGGCGAGTTGTTTTTTATTGAAGCTGATGAACTCATCAGTTCCCTCCTTGTAGTGATTCCTATGCAATTGTGAAAAAAATGTTCAAATTGCCAGCGAAGGGTACGCGACAAAATTATCAATTAGAAATTCAAAATGTTACAAAATGTGTAACAAACGACGATTTTTAACTCCATTTGAACAATTAATTAGCAAATAAATCTACATTGAATACAAAACATAGATTTATAATTCACAACTACGCATTCACTACAAATATAACTAACGACATAACCTATTGATTCACTTGAAAATAAAACACATCGTACGCTAAATAAACACTCTATCTTTAATCAGGTTCCTGTTGAGGGAAAAGAAAAGCAGACAAATGAATGAAGTTTGACTTTCCCCTCGTTTTTTACACACGTGTCACATCAAATTGACGGCTTATTTCTGAACCGCTTTGAATCTCGGATTAGTTTTGCAGATAACATAATGACGACCTCTGCGCTTTACTATCTGGCAATCAGGATGGCGGCTTTTCGCGCTTTTAAGTGATTTCACAACTTTCATTCTATTTCGCTCCCTTACCTAATTGACCAAAACGACGAGTGAAATTCGCAACGCGTCCCTCTTTATGTAGCACTCGTTGTTTACCCGTATAGAAAGGATGCGACTTTGACGACACCTCAATCGTGAAGTAAGGATAAGTATTGCCGTCTTCCCATTCGATAGTACGGTCTGTTTTTAGCGTTGAGCCGATTAAGAAGTACTCATCGACACTGGTGTCATGAAAAACCACGGGACGGTAATCTGGATGGATATTCGGTTTCATTGTATTTCTCTTAAACAACCAAATTGATACGTTATAACATTACAAATGTTAATCATTATCAAAAGAAAAACAAGTGATTTTATGATATTTTCCCGTCTTAATCGTAATCAGAGAACACCCAACTATGTACACCATTGAACCTGTTGGCTTTATTGAGTCTCCTTATAAAGAGAAGTTCGCTGTGCCAAGGCAGCCCAGGTTGGTACCCACATCCACCTCAAGAGTCAGGTTGGTTGATGCAGCAAACTGCCTTGAGTCTGTGCGAGATATTGGGCAATTTAGCCATGTGTGGTTGTTGTTTTTGTTCGATAAGAACCTTGAAGCAGGCTGGAAACCAACAGTGAGGCCACCTCGCCTTGGCGGGAATGAACGTATTGGTGTCTTCGCGTCTCGTGCCACATTCAGACCGAATGGAATAGGCATGTCTGCAGTTGAACTCAAAGGGGTATCTCAAGAAAAGGGACAAACTTGGTTGGACTTAGGCAGTGTTGATCTCGTTGACGGCACACCTATCATAGACATCAAGCCTTATATCCCCTACTCGGATTCGATTCCCGATGCACTAGGAGGGTTTGCCGCCGATGAACCTGAAGTGTTAGATGTGAGCTTCTCGCAGCAAGCCCAAAGTAAGCTGTCTGGTCACCCACAGGCGCGCCATATCATTCAGGTGATCAAAGAAGTGTTAGGCCAAGATCCGCGACCCGCCTATAAGAAAGGCAAGCCAGACAGTAAAGAATATGCGGTAAATTTGTTCGATCTTAACGTGAAATTCGTTGTTGAAACGCTTTTCATCAATGTTACCGACATTGAACGCTTTTGAGATCCCAAATAGGCTGATATTATATGCGGCTATATCAGATTTGCTGTCGTCACTAACTGCAGCAAGTTTTCTTTTATCAATGATGAAACGGATACCATAGAATGCGTACCAGTAACTACCTTCTTTCTACTCTGAAAGAGACTCCAAACGACGCAGAAGTTATCAGCCACCAGCTGATGCTACGTGCAGGTATGATCCGTAAGCTAGCTTCAGGTTTATATACTTGGCTACCTACTGGTCTACGTGTACTGCGTAAAGTCGAAAATATCGTTCGCCAAGAGATCGATAATGCAGGTGCCGTTGAAATCTTGATGCCCGTAGTTCAACCGTTTGAGCTTTGGGAAGAGACTGGCCGTTCTGAAAAGATGGGTCCTGAGCTACTTCGTTTCACAGACCGTCACTCTCGCCCGTTTGTTCTTAGCCCAACAGCTGAAGAAGTGGTAACGAGCCTAGTACGTAACGAGATCAGCTCTTACAAACAGCTACCTCTAAACCTGTACCAAATCCAGACTAAATTCCGTGATGAGCGCCGCCCTCGTTTTGGCGTAATGCGTGCACGTGAATTCTCTATGATGGATGCGTACAGCTTTGATATCGATAAAGAAGGCTTAGAAAAGTCTTACCAAGCGATGCACGATGCTTACTGTAAAGCATTCGATCGCATGGGCCTTGAGTACCGTCCAGTATTGGCAGACTCTGGCGCAATCGGCGGCAGCGGCTCTCAAGAATTCCACGTTCTTGCTGAAAGCGGCGAAGACCTAATCGCATTCTCTTCAGAATCTGATTATGCAGCGAACATCGAGAAAGCAGAAGCACTAGCTCCAACGACTGAAGCGGCAGCGCCAACTCAAGAGATGGAACTGGTTGATACGCCAAACGCAAAAACAATCGCAGAATTGGTAGAGCAACACGGTCTAGCAATCGAGAAGACTGTTAAGACTCTATTCGTTAAAGCTTCTGATGAAGTAGACGCTGATATCATCGCGCTAATCATCCGTGGCGACCACGAACTGAACGAAGTGAAAGCAGAGAACCTTCCACAGGTTGCTTCTCCACTAGAGATGGCTTCTGAAGAAGAAATCCGTGCACTTGTTGGTGCTGGTCCTGGTTCACTTGGCCCTGTTGGTCTAGAGCTACCATTCATCGTTGACCGTTCTGTTGCTGTAATGAGTGACTTCGGCGCTGGCGCAAACGTAGACGGTAAGCACTACTTCGGCATCAACTGGGGTCGTGACGTTGAGCTTGCTCAAGTTGAAGACCTACGCAACGTTGTTGAAGGCGACCTTAGCCCATGTGGTCAAGGTACTATTCAGCTTAAGCGTGGTATCGAAGTTGGTCACATCTTCCAACTAGGTAATACTTACTCTAAAGCAATGAACTGTAACGTGCTTGGTCCTGATGGTAAGAGCGTAATCCTAGAAATGGGTTGTTACGGTATCGGTGTTTCACGTGTTGTTGCATCTGCTATCGAGCAAAACCACGATAAATTTGGTATCACTTGGCCAGACGCACTAGCACCATTCCAAGTTGCTATCGTACCAATGAACATGCACAAATCTGAGCGTGTTAAAGAAGCAGCTGAGAAGCTATACGCTGAATTAACGGCTATGGGTATCGAAGTTCTATTCGATGACCGTAAAGAGCGCCCAGGTGTTATGTTTAAAGATATCGAGCTAGTGGGTATTCCTCACACTATCGTTATCGGTGATCGCAGCATGGACGAAGGTAACTTCGAATACAAAAACCGTCGTACTGGTGATAAAGAAGCTATCGCAATGGACACGGTTATCGAGCACCTTAAAGCTCAACTAGCTTAGTAATCAGATTACTCACTAGATAAACATTGAAAGGCTACCATCAGGTGGCCTTTTTTATACCTATTTTTTCCCTTCAAACTCCCTTCTATTTATCAGTAGAGTAAATAACGTAAGTTAATCCCCTGTTCATCTTCAAATCCGTATATTGGTGTCATCAACTTTTTGGACATGCTCACCATTGGAGGTATCAATGGATATCAAAAGCTTACTGAACCAAGCACTTAAGTCAGATCTCGTTAAACAAGGCACTCAGAAACTTTCACAAGGTTCTTCAAGTTTAAGTGGCCTTTCTCAAGGCAACAATGGCAAGAGTAGCAGTAAAAGTACACTCGGAGCCTTCGGTGCAGGCGCTGTTGGTGGCGGGCTATTAGGTGCATTAATGGGTTCTAAGAAAACCAAGAAAATGGGTAAGAAAGCCGCAGGTATTGGTGGCGCAGCAGCTCTGGGCGCTCTCGCTTACAAGGTCTACAACGACTACCAATCTAAACAAGGCCAAACACCGAATGCCGAGCAAGCTCAATTTGATGAGAACGACTCAAACCATAGCGTACTGATTCTCAGATCAATGATTGCCGCATCCAAAGCCGATGGCCATGTCGATGAAGAAGAGATGGCTAAGATTGAACAAGCCGTCGAGAACATGGGTGCCGATTATCAACTGACTAAATTGGTGTCTGAAGAGTTGCACAAACCACTCGATCCAAGTGAAATCGCTCAACTCGCGACATCACCGCAACAAGCCAGCGAAATCTACTTAGCCTCTTTGATCGTAGCCGACGAACAGAACTTCATGGAAAAGGCGTACCTCAAAGAGTTAGCCAAACAACTCAACCTTACTGATGAAGTGACTTATCAACTTGAACAGCAAATATCTGGTTAAGCGGTCAATATCCGGCTAATTGGCAAGCTAGCAAGTGATACGTTGAGCATCAACAGAATGAGATATTGAGCAAGAACAAACTAACTCTGAACTTAATCAGATCTACTTTGTTTTTGCTTATCTCTATGTGTATATTGAGATAAGTTATCATTTGGTTAGGTATAAAAATGAAAGTATACGATTGTTGTGATTTGGTGCGTGAACTGTATTCTCAAATTGGCAGTGGCGACCAAGGCTATATCCCGAAAGCGATCACCTGCGCGGTAAAAACATTGAATGACCTTGCTGCAGACGAATCTCTTCCTAAAGAAGCGCGTGAGCGTGCAGCCTTTGCCGCTGCAAACCTGCTGATCTCAGATTTCGAGGACTAATATGAACCTCGCTAATTTTGAAAAAATGGATCCTGTAATGTTGATGAGCATCGTCAACATGAAGCTACGTGACGACTTCGGCGGTGATTTGGATCGAGTGGTCAACTTCTACGAGATCGACAAGGCAGCATTGATCGCTAAACTTGCGTCAGCTGGCTTTGAGTTCCTTCCAGAAGCCAAACAGTTTCGATAGTCATTTAGAATACGCTTAATTTTGAAAGGCCAACCTCAGTGTTTAATGCCGATCGTTTAAGAAGACTTGA
>NZ_AJZD02000294.1 GCF_000272105.2 Vibrio splendidus 12E03 | reverse complement strand
ACTAAGGCTTAAATAATACGATGCGCATTCAAAATGTAACTGAAAAAATCGGACAATTCCAGACCTACTAAAATTCAATTGCCATCAACCCTCTGTGCCCCTTTTGCGAATGCCTGAGACTTTGACTTGAGAGCCCCAGGATGGAGCAAATACGCTCAATTGAAAATCGGTTGATTTGACACCATGTAAAGAGTTCTGTATCTATAATTGACTCATAATGA
>NZ_AJZD02000293.1 GCF_000272105.2 Vibrio splendidus 12E03 | reverse complement strand
ACTTGGTAACAAGTGTCGTCTACTCGACAGAGGCTTCATAGACCTGAAGTTTTACTCGTGGCACTTTTCTCAAAAAGTGCCAGCTAACTCAGAACTGCCCCAAAGTGAGCCAGAGAGGGATTGAACTCAGTTTCAAACCCTGCAACTTGCCTTACTTTTCCTCATGTCTAGAGTTCCACAATGTAGCTAAATGTTTTAATCCACAACAGACTAAATTTAAGTCACACTTACGCACGAATATGTTGTTCAACTATTTTTAATTCATTGAATAATAGTGAACTAAAAGGAAATTTTTGATTGATAACGTGCCTATATGCGTATTTCGGTGATTGCGATCGGCTGTT
>NZ_AJZD02000292.1 GCF_000272105.2 Vibrio splendidus 12E03 | reverse complement strand
AGGTAATAGCCATTATACGATGCACGCAACACGTAACTCTGTTTGAGCTATTTAACCTTTAGAATATGGTGGAGAGGGACGGATTCGAACCATCGAAGGCAGTGCCAACAGATTTACAGTCTGCTCCCTTTGGCCACTCGGGAACCTCTCCAAATTTTGAGCTTTCTCTCGCTTGCCTTAAAGGAAGGGAGAAAGTGGTGCCGACTACCGGAATCGAACTGGTGA
>NZ_AJZD02000291.1 GCF_000272105.2 Vibrio splendidus 12E03 | reverse complement strand
GTACCTTTAGTACTTCTCTCAAGTACCTTTTTTTTAAGAAATCCTAGTAAAATCAACAGTTTACATGGTATTTTGCACTTTATTCTATATTTTAACACTATAAAAAAACCATCAAAACCCCCCTAAAAATGGGGGGCGGTAACTGTATAAATATACAGTTAAATAAACTGACGCGCTACGCTTGTCTGACACTCAGAGTCACAAATTTGTGGACAATTTCCGCAAGCGGAAAACGCTGATCGCTTTGACGCACAGATTTGCACCTCTAAGCGTCTTTATCGATCTAAATGGTACATAGGTATAAGTTTTTTGTTTTTGACGCGCTACAAGCGTTTTGAGGGGCTTACAGAGGCTATGACGAGCTGCGCGAGGAGTAATTAAACGAGCGCAGCGAATTGAGGTAGTGAAGCTAACTAGGATTTTGCCTTGCGTGAGGAAGACTTAAAGCAAGTAGGGTGTTGATTCGCATCCTAAAGAATATCTTCTTGAGATGAAAAGAAAAAACGTTCTTCTAACTTCGTTATTTCTTCTCGATTTCTACATAGATCATATTTTAATTTATTAAATATTGTTTCGATTCGTTTAACTGCTGCTTCATTTTTCATAACATAAGCAACAGCAAATACTTTACTTTCCTTTATTCCCTGTACGTATTCATACCAGATTTTCCAATATCTCTTCCGATCTTTTAAAGAAAGCTCCGTTTCTAAAATGATTGCTTCTAAACGATCATCAATTTTATAAAAAATAACTCCATCTGGTCGATGGTTGAATTTGATGATTTTTTCGTATTTTTTTAAATTTCCAAATTCAGTATTTACAACTTCACTTCCTTTGAAGCGACGACTATATGCTGACATCACTCGTTGATTTACTAACGTGTGATTTATTGTTCGCAAGCTAACACTCCCTTTTTGAAATGGTTGATGATCATCAATAAAATTGTCAGTTGCATCTATTCCTTTTTTTGTAATACCAAAAAGGACCACTTTAGTGTGCTCATCTTGTAGAGTTTCTTTACGAACTAAACCTTCATAGCAAAGCTTTTTCAAAATCCTAGACGATGTGGCTGAACTCTTATGCTTTAATTCATAAGCAATGTTTTTTAAACTTGAGTATCGATGCAACAGTAAAAAGTTAAGAATATTTGTTCTGTTTGTTTCGTGCTTTTCTTTTCGTTTTACAGCGTCAGCTATCAACATAATTTGCAACTCTCCTTGGCAGCATAGTATGGCAAATTAGTATAGCCGAATATTGTTGCCGAGAGTAGATGCCAATGATAAACAAAAAACACAAAAGAAAAGAGCAGCTTAGAAACCATGTTTCTAAGACCTTGTGGGCGTATCGCTACGCGAGACCAACCCCTTCTGCAAAACGAAATAGTCGCCTACTCTGTATTCTCCTTTTCTATTACGCAAAAGAGGTTGGTCTCGCCTTGCTCAACGCCCACAAGGTCAAAAGCATAAGCTAAAATTTATCAATTAAATCCCCGCGGAGGGGGAACGCTGAACGCGATTGAAATTCCTTAACGCTTACTAGAGCACTTCCAAACACAACATAACAATTGAACCCCTCAGAGGGGGCGCTCGTCGCGATTGATATTGCATTGGAAAGCTTACGTACTGAATTGCTCAACTGGAAGGGATGGAATCCCAAATGTTCCAAGTTGTTCTATTCAGCACGCATAAAAAAAGCCACCTTGCGGTGACTTTTCATTCGTGGCCAACATAGACGTTCTTGTCTATGCTGCAGCAATTATTTTTGCCAACAGATTGCTTTAGCTGATACGGCACAACCACCACAACTTGGACGACCTGATGTTAATTTCCAATAACCAAGAATCTTGATAAACATCCGCAGTAGTTCCTTTTAAACCACGTCCATAATACCCACTAACTCCATTTAATGAGCACATCCAACCCGATATTGGCTTGAGTGTTTTAGTGATAACCGATGTACTTTCTGGTCCTGTCGAATATTCAACAACAGTATTACTTCCACTCGTATCATTTGCTCGAAGTGGACTACTGTGCCGAGCCATATGGGCAGCATTATTGGCTAAGTCTCGCGCTCGTTTCGGTGCATCGGCCGCGTACACATCATCCAATGTCACTTTTGCTGATATAGATAATGAAGTAAAAATAGATGTTAAAATAAAAATCAACCCTACTATGTTTCTCATAAATTTATTTCCTTTTTAAAATAAGAATAATAAGGGCAAATAAGCCCCAAAAATTTAGTGAGCCACCACTACTTCCGTGGCTTGGGTTTGGTGTTGGTTGGGTTGGTGTTTTTGTTGGATTGATATTAATTACTTCATCAGTGGTTAGATGAAACTGACCAGTACCGGTCACATTGAGTTCATACGTACATGTCTCGAAAGCATTAATCGTTGGTAAGGTTTGACATGTACC
>NZ_AJZD02000290.1 GCF_000272105.2 Vibrio splendidus 12E03 | reverse complement strand
AACGCCTGTTACCGCTTTACCGTTACGGAGTCTTTGTTCGATATCATCGAATAAACCAGCGTAGTGGCAAGCTTTGAGATAACCGCGTTCATTTTCCTCCATGTTGGCTTCGCACTTAGAGCAAAACTCTTGGTCACACTCATGATGGCCACAGTGAGTACAATCCAATGAGTAAACTGAATTAATGCAACCACCCAGTAACTCATCAAATTCACG
>NZ_AJZD02000289.1 GCF_000272105.2 Vibrio splendidus 12E03 | reverse complement strand
AAGCGCTGTTATACCCAAGGCAAGAAGGAGCCATAGAAAGTCACTGTTCAAGCGCATAACGTTTACTCTTTTCTATGCAATAAAAGGTGGATCACTTCATGTTCATCCACATGGTCCACTTCAACACGGTATACCCCCTTTGCTTGCACCGCTTTAATGAGCGCTTTCAAGCGTTCAGTTTTCACCGTCATGGCCAATGGTTTGATT
>NZ_AJZD02000288.1 GCF_000272105.2 Vibrio splendidus 12E03 | reverse complement strand
GAGATAGAGATAGAGATAGAGATAGAGATAAAAAGGGTTAGGGCTGCAGTAAGTTTGCTAGGGGTATAACGAGGAAGAAAAAAAATATCGTGGTATAGCCGGGGGGACTATACCACGGGTGCCAATGACACCTTCGCTTGCTGCCGGAGTGATATAGCAAAGCCATATCACCTCTGGAATAAAATTAAAGAGAAGTAGTTTCTCTTCGATGGAGTAACTATACGTCCAGCCACTTATTTTACTTATAAAATTAACGACAGATGCCTATGAGAAAACCGACATTATCTTAAGTGGTTGATAAATAATAACTTGTTTTTGGTGGGGAGGATTTGTACTAGTGAGGTGGTTCTCGCTAGTTGTTGAAAGTAACGTTTTTGACGTAAACGTTTTTAACGAAATTTACGAGTATGTATTTTCGAAAACATTGATTTCACGCAATAGAATTGTGGGTATGTATGTGTATCATAGCGTTAATAACAATCTTTCTCATTATCAGTCACGAATTGGGTACTTATGAAACTCTCACAACTAGAGCAAGGAAAGGCGGCTTCTATTGTTGCACTAACAGGTTTAACACCAGACGTAAGGAAGAAACTTATGGTCATGGGTATGTTGCCAAAAACCGAGGTGACGCTTATCCGCCGTGCACCTATGGGTGATCCGCTTCAAGTTGAAGTGAGAGGTGTTTCTATCGCCATTCGTGAAAGCATTGCAGAACAAATCGAGGTTATCTAAATGGATTATCAAGTTCTTACCGTTGGTAACCCGAATAGTGGTAAAACAACACTGTTCAACGCACTGACTGGTGCTAAGCAGCACGTTGGTAATTGGGTTGGTGTCACTGTTGAAAAGAAGACGGGTTTATACTCGCACGCTGGTGATCAGTTTCAACTAACGGATTTACCGGGTATCTACGCACTAGACAGTGGTAATGATGCGAACAGCATCGATGAGTCTATCGCGTCTCGCGCTGTTTTAACTCACCCAGCAGATGTGATCATCAATGTTGTCGACGCTAGCTGTCTAGAACGAAGCTTATACATGACATTACAACTACGTGAGTTGGGTCGCCCAATGATCGTTGTGTTGAACAAAATGGATGTATTGAAGCGCGAACGTCAGGTGATTAACCTTAAAGCACTTGAGAAAGAGCTAGGTTGCCCAGTTCTAAGCTTGTCTGCAAACGATAAAGGTCAAGTTGTTCGCTTTAAAGAGCGTCTGCATAAACTGCTTGTTCAAGGTGTGAGCCTTGACCCTATCTCTATTGATTACGATGCCGCGTTAGAAGCTCTTATCCCTTCTGTTGAGTCACAATTTGATGATGCTGACGTATCTCACCGAGCGCTCGCGATTCGTGCTTTAGAAAATGATTACTTGGTATTGAATGGACTGGCTCCACAAACTCGCACTCAAATTGATAGCGTGCGTCTTGGTGCCGATTTCGATATTGACCTTGCTGTTGCTGACGCTAAATACACTTTCTTACATGACCTTTGTAAACGTGTTCGTCGCAGCGAAGGCAAACTAAGCCGTAACTTTACAGAGAAAGCAGACCAATTCATTTTGAACAAATGGGTCGGTATTCCTTTCTTCTTCGTCATCATGTACCTAATGTTCATGTTCTCTATCAATATCGGTAGTGCGTTTATCGACTTCTTTGACATTGGTGTTGGGGCAATATTAGTTGATGGTGGACACCACTTATTAGATGGCCATTTACCAGTTTGGTTAGTTACTGTACTTGCTGATGGTATTGGTGGTGGTATTCAAACAGTTGCGACCTTTATTCCTGTTATCGCAGCGCTTTACCTATTCTTAGCGGTACTAGAAAGTTCAGGCTACATGGCTCGTGCTGCATTCGTACTTGATAAAGTGATGCAGAAGATTGGTTTACCGGGTAAAGCATTTGTCCCACTTGTACTGGGCTTTGGTTGTAACGTGCCTTCAATCATGGCAACTCGTACTCTTGACCAAGAGCGCGAACGTAAATTGGCAGCATCAATGGCGCCGTTTATGTCATGTGGTGCTCGTTTACCGGTATACGCACTGTTCGCAGCGGCGTTCTTCCCAGGCGCGGGTCAAAACGTAGTATTCGCTCTGTACATCATGGGTATCGTTGCTTCTGTATTTACGGGGCTTTTCCTGAAAAACACGATCTACCCAGGTAGCAGCGATAGCTTAGTGATGGAAATGCCAGATTACGAATTGCCGACAGTGCAAAACGTAATGTTGAAAACTTGGCAGAAGCTGAAGCGTTTCGTACTTGGTGCAGGTAAAACAATCGTGATGGTTGTGGCTATTCTTAGCTTCCTAAACTCTCTAGGTATGGACGGTAGCTTTGGTAACGAAGATAGCGAAAACTCAGTACTGTCTAGAGCAGCTCAAGTTGTAACACCTGTATTCCAACCAATTGGTATTACTGAAGAGAACTGGCCTGCAACGGTTGGTATCATCACAGGTATTTTCGCTAAAGAAGCCGTTGTTGGTACATTAAATAGCCTATATACAACGCCTTCTGATGAAGAAGCAACTGAGTTTGACTTAGCAGCAAGCCTGCAAGAAGCGGTAATGACGATCCCTGAAAACCTAGCCGGATTGAGCTACTCAGATCCATTAGGTATTGAAGTTGGCGACTTGTCTGACTCTAATTCTGTAGCAGCTGACCAAGAAGTCGATACATCTATCTTTGGTAACTTGAAAGACAAGTTTGTATCTGGTCATGCGGCATTCGCTTACTTGATTCTTATCCTGCTTTACACGCCTTGTGTGGCCGCGATGGGTGCTTATGTTCGTGAATTTGGTCAGACGTTTGCACGCTTCATCGCGGTTTGGACGATGGCTCTTGGTTACTTTGGTGCGACTTTCTACTACCAAGCGGCAAACTTTGCTGTGCATCCTGTGACAAGTGCAGTATGGATGGTGGCGATTGCTGGTGGTTTTGTGGTGACGTATCGCGTCTTCAAGAAAGTGGGTAGTAAGCAGAAAGTACTAGAGGTGCAAGTAGTATGATTTTAACTGAACTTCATCAATACATTGATAGCCACGGCGTTGCGGCTCGTAAAGAGCTCGCTGCAAAGTTTGGCATGAGTGAAGATGGCGTCGATGCGATGCTGAGTGTTTGGGTCAAGAAAGGGAAAGTTTCTCGCTTGGTCGATACGAATAAGCATGGTCATACAATGCGTATTCGCTATACCATCAGCAAACAAGATGGTTTGTCGCTTAACGTGATGATGTAGTTCGGTCTTCAGGCTCTCGTTGAAAAAGGCGAGATTAGAAAATGACAAAGCCGCTTATCTAAGATGAGCGGCTTTGTCATGTGTCTTTTCTGAACTATCTTGCTTTAAAGCTCAATGAGATGAACTCGAATTACACTTTCTTGAAGATAGAGCTCAGTGACAGAACGTTTTGGATACGAGTCAGGATAGCGGCTTGATCTTCTTCACTGCGCTGTTCGCCTTTTGTATTGCCCCATACTGGGCCAGGCCAAGCAATGTCGTTTTTGAAGCGTGCAATATGGTGGATGTGCAGTTGTGGCACCATATTACCCAGCGCACCAAGGTTCAATTTGTCTGGTTGGAACGTGGCTTCTAGTGCTTGGCTTACCGCCTGAGATTCATGTAGGAACTGCTGTTGCTCTTTCATTGGTAAGTGGTGCAACTCTTTTAGGTTGGCACGTTTTGGTACCAAGATAACCCAAGGCACTGCGTTGTCTTTGTGTAGCAGGGCTAAGCTCAGTGGAAATTCGCCGATAAGTGTGGTGTCTTTCGCAAGTTGCGGGTGAAGTTCGAAGCTCATGATCTTTCCAATTAATTGTTTTACATGAGTATAAGGGCGGAGTTTGAATGTGGCTAGGGCTTACGTTCTCAATAAGCAGATTCCCTATCACGTTCGTGCCTCACTGTAGGGAATGACGTTTGAGGAAGTGATGGTGTATTGCTTTGCTAGTGTTACGCGCCTAGAGGTGGATTCTCAATGACGTTGGTTCTTCACTAAAGGAAGTGACGATTGGAGAGAGTGATAACGAATTGGTTTTCTGTTGTTAC
The DNA here is from genome assembly GCF_000272105.2 of Vibrio splendidus 12E03. Classification (GTDB taxonomy): domain Bacteria; phylum Pseudomonadota; class Gammaproteobacteria; order Enterobacterales; family Vibrionaceae; genus Vibrio; species Vibrio splendidus_I. The sequence goes on along the minus strand of NZ_AJZD02000288.1, from coordinate 26,717 downwards.
GTGTTTTAGGGGATTGCCTATCATGTTTGTCCCTCACTGTAGGGAATGATGGTTGGGGAAAGTAACAACGATTTGGTGTGGTTTGATGGCGCATCATTGATGCTGTCTTGGACTCACTACACCTATTCTCGTCATCTCCTAGAGCGAAGAAGGAGCGTAATAGGAGATCTCTTGCGTTTAGGTTAGCTAATCGTATAAATAATCGAGTAAACAAACCTCCAGATAAAACAAAAGGTTGACGCTTTCACGCCAACCTTTTCTCGAATCTCGAATCGCTTACATGCGCTCTAGAGTGTCGATACCTAGAAGCGATAGACCTTGCTTGATCGTCTTCGCTGTTAGTGCAGCAAGCTTCAGACGGCTCTGCTTAACAGCTTCGTCCTCAGCAACTAGGATAGGGCACGCTTCGTAGAAGCTAGAGAATTGACCAGCTAGTTCGAACAGGTAGCTACACATGATGTGTGGTTGACCTTCACGAGCAACAGACTGAACTGCTTCTTCAAACTGTAGAAGTTTCGCGATAAGTGCTTTCTCTTTCTCTTCAGTGATTTTGATTTCACCTTCAAGAGAGTCCATAGAAATGCCAGCTTTAGCAAATACAGAAGCAACACGAGTGTATGCGTACTGCATGTATGGTGCTGTGTTGCCTTCGAATGCAAGCATGTTGTCCCAATCGAACACGTAGTCAGTAGTACGGTGCTTAGAAAGGTCTGCGTACTTAACTGCTGCCATAGCAACTGTGTTCGCGATCGCTTTCTTCTCGTCTTCTGCTAGTTCTGGGTTCTTAGATTCGATCAGCTGCGCTGCACGAACTTCGGCTTCATCCAGAAGATCAGCAAGACGAACAGTACCGCCTGCACGAGTCTTGAATGGCTTACCGTCTTTACCTAGCATCATGCCGAACGCGTGGTGCTCAAGAGAAACAGATTCTGGGATGTAACCTGCTTTACGAACGATAGTCCAAGCTTGCATTAGGTGTTGGTGCTGACGTGAGTCGATGAAGTAAAGCACGCGGTCTGCGCCTAGTTCTTCAAAACGGTATTTTGCACAAGCGATATCTGTTGTTGTGTAAAGGAAGCCGCCGTCACGTTTCTGGATGATAACGCCCATTGGGTCGCCATCTTTGTTCTTGTATTCGTCTAGGAATACAACTTGTGCGCCATCATCTTCTTTTGCAAGACCTTGCTCTTTTAGGTCAGCAACGATAGTTGGAAGCATGTGGTTGTACATGCTTTCGCCCATTACGTCATCGCGTGTTAGAGACACGTTTAGGCGATCGTAGTTGCGTTGGTTTTGAATCATTGTTACGTCAACAAGCTTCTTCCACATCTCTGCGCAGAACTCGTCGCCGCTTTGCAGTTTAACAACGTAGCCACGTGCTTTAACTGCGAACTCTTCGTCTTCATCGTAAAGCTTTTTAGATTCACGGTAGAAGCCTTCAAGGTCAGCAAGCTCCATTGAAACTTCGCCAGACTCAGCCTGAACGCGCTCAAGGTTTGCGATAAGCATACCAAATTGAGTACCCCAGTCACCGATGTGGTTAGCACGGATAACGTTGTGGCCTAGGAATTCAAGAGTACGAACTACCGCATCACCGATGATCGTTGAACGTAGGTGACCAACGTGCATCTCTTTCGCAACGTTTGGCGCAGAGTAATCCGCAACAATTGTTTGTGTTTCTGCTACTGCAACACCAAGGCGAGAATCAGCCAATGCTGCGTCTGCTTGTTGTGCTAGGAAAGCTTCATCTAAGAAGATGTTAAGGAAACCTGGGCCTGCGATTTCTACTTTAGAAGCGATACCGTCTAGGTTTAGAACGTCCAATACTTTTTGAGCAAATTCTCGAGGATTAGTGCCTAGTCGCTTAGCAACGCCCATAACGCCGTTTGCTTGGTAGTCACCAAATTGTGGTTTTGCAGATTGGCGAACAGCCGCAGGAGAGCCTGCAGGTGCGCCAGCGGCTTCTAGAGCCTGAGATACTTTGTCATTAATAAGTGCTTGGATATTCACACGCGTTTCCTTCAATTCAAGGATGATAAGAGTGGCCGTTATTTCGAGGTCATTAAATTGGTTAATTATGCGTCTAGTTAACGATTTAATGCCGAAATGAACAACAGACACTGTTTAAGTTCACAAAAATGGCGTTAATCATACCAATTTTGTGGGGTTTCTTATAGGTCGAATTGATAGAAAATTAACATTTCCTGAGTGGTTTTTGACAATCGACTTTTAGCAAGACGCGTTTGCATGTTTAAGGAGCAGAAAGAACATACTTATTGAGTGTTTTTTGTAAAAGCAACGCTTGTTGCAAAAGGCAAAACTGATAACATGCAGCCATTATTTGGAGAACACAGACAATGATGATGAGCCTGAAGCAAGCTGAACTAGAACCACAACAAATGATCGCCCGCCTTGATACCTTTATGGCAAAAATCGAGAACCTAGGAAATACATTAGGTTTGGATTTAAGCTTTGCTCAAGCGGATCATATTGCGCTGCGAATCAATGACACTGAGCTAGCGAAATCTGCGCATCAAGCGTGGTCTGAATACGGCTCTACGATTTCAGAGGCGATGATTAATGGTCGTCCAATTGTGGTGTTGGCTTTCGATGAACCCTTGCAAAGCCTTGGCTGGAAAATTGAATGTTTGGAGCTGCCATATCCAGCAGAAGGTAAGATTTACCCAAGCCAAGACTGGGAACATGTAGAGTTTGTGATTCCTTCTCATGCCCAAACGGCTGATGAGTATCTAGCGGATCTTAAAGAAACTTACCCGCAGTTCGCTGCTAACTTTGAAACGCTGGCTGAGCAAGGTATTAAGATCAAACTCTCTAGTCCGAAAGGCGAGGGGGAACGCTTGAATAACCCAACAGTGGCTTTTAAACATCAAGGGATTTGCATCAAGCTGCACCCACACTCACTTAAGCGTATTGTTGAATCTGAACAGGCTTAATTTGAGTAGAGAGTTGCTAGAAAAAGATTCCTGAACTCGCCTAGGCTCGTCGGAATGACGGATGTGGGCTAGGCTTGTGCCTTACAATCATTCGGTTTGAGTGGATTGTTTCCGAGCCATAGTTTTTGCTAGCTAGAGAACGACGTCATTCCCGATAGCGACGAAGGAGCGTAGTCGGGAATCTCTTAAAGTTACCCTGAACATTAAATATAAAAAAACGCGCAGTGGGTTAACCCTATTGCGCGTTTTTTATTGGATTCTAGCTGGAAGTCGAACTTAAATTAGCAACTTATAGAATCACAGTCTTGTTGCCGTAAACAAACACGTGATCATTGATCACCTTGTTTAGCGCCTTACTCAATACGTTCTTCTCTACGTCACGACCGGCTTGCGCCATGTCTTTCGCGCTGAAGTTGTGATCGACAGGGATAACATCTTGCTTGATGATCGGACCTTCATCCAAATCATTCGTCACAAAGTGTGCCGTTGCGCCAATGATCTTCACGCCGCGCTCATACGCTTGTTGGTATGGCTTCGCGCCAATAAATGCTGGCAAGAAGCTGTGGTGGATATTGATGATCTTGTGGTTGTACTTTTCAACAAACCCTGGAGTAAGCACTCGCATGTATTTAGCCAAAACAAGGTAATCCGCCTCGTATTGGTCAATCACTTCTAGCATCTTCTTCTCATGTTCTTCACGGTTTAACCCTTCGTGAGAAACATAGTGGTAAGGGATGTCAAAACGCTCGGTTAGGCTTTGAAGAATGTCATAGTTGCCAACTACTGCTGCGATTTCAACGTCTAAGCTGCCATCGAAGTTCTTCATTAGAATGTCGCCAAGGCAGTGCGCCTCTTTGGTCACGAGTATCACAACACGCTTGCGAGACGAATCAACAAGTTTACGTTTCGTATTTGGTGGCAGGGCTTGGTCCAAATCGGCAAGCAAGGTTTCATCATTGAAATACCCTTCAAGCTCGGTGCGCATAAAGAAGTGGCCACTTGTGTTATCTACGAACTCATTGTTGTGAATAATATTGAGTTGGTGCTTATAACAAATGTTGGTGATCTTAGAGATGAGGCCCGGGGCATCAGTACAATGTGTTAGTAAAGTTTTTCTTTCCATTTGCATCTTACTTCCGTGAAATATTTTTATTCTTCAAATTAAATGCAGGCCGTCGAACGGTGAACTGAGCCGCAATATCACCGTTATAATTAATCTATTATCAAGTTGGTTTCAACAAATTCTGCTGCTCATTTATCGCTTTGATAAATTGTTTGATGTGGAAATATCAGTTTTTAGATAAGAAAACAGGCAGAAGCTTCATTTTTAAAGTTTTGACCGTAGTACGCATTTGAACTTCAACCGAGGCATTTACGCCTTGGCCCAAAATAGAGGTGGTACTTATGGGTAAAGAGTTACTAGCAAAAAAACTGTACTGCCAGCGAGTGAATTCATTGGTGGGTGGTACGGAGTTAGATGGTAATGTTCTAGATGAAATGTGGGAAAGCAAGACCTCGCCAACCGATGTGGTGAAGGCCATGCAACCTTGTGATAACCATTTTGAAGGCGCCTCTTGGTTGTCACGTTACCTAAGTCGAAAATAAAAATGACTCTCTAATTCTTACTTCTTCAGTTCTTACCTTTAAGGTAACTCAAGTCACGTCAAACTAAACCAAACACCTCCGGTGCGAAGTCATTCTTGATTCGCGCCGGCTCACTAAACCTGCCATAATTCGTCTTCTATTTTTCTAAACTTCGTACTCTATGATATCTAAAACGTTTTCTGCTGATGGTGCTCTGGGTAAAGCGATCCCAGGGTTTCAGCCACGACAAGCTCAGCTAGACATGGCTGAAGCGGTTTCACAAGCTATTGAGCAACAGAGCCAATTAGTTGTTGAAGCGGGAACGGGTACCGGTAAGACCTTTGCTTACTTAGTGCCAGCGCTGCTTAGTGGCAAGAAAACCATCATTAGTACGGGGTCTAAAAACCTTCAAGAACAGCTGTTTCACCGAGATTTACCATTGATGGTCGATGCGCTTGGCTTTTATGGTCAGGTTGCGTTACTTAAAGGGCGTTCAAACTATTTGTGTTTGGACAGACTCAGCCGTCAAATGATCGAGAGTCATGGTGCTCATACCGATCCAACACTGCTGGCTCAGTTAGTCAAAGTTCGTAGTTGGTCTTCATCCACTCAAACGGGGGATTTAGGCGATTGTGATGATATCGCTGAAGACAGCCCAATCATTCCTACGATTACTTCCACTAACGACAACTGCTTAGGTAAAGAGTGCCCAAGCTACACCGATTGCTTTGTGCTTAAGGCGCGTAAAAAAGCGATGGATTCGGATGTGGTTGTTGTAAACCATCACTTATTCTTAGCGGACTTAGCGATTAAAGAAACCGGGTTCGGTGAGCTAATCCCAGAAGCAGACGTGTTTATCTTCGATGAAGCCCATCAGCTTCCCGATATTGCCAGCCAATACTTTGGTCAGTCCGTGTCGAGCCGACAGATCAATGAGCTCGCTAAAGACATCGAGATCGCCTACCGAACCGAAGCGAAAGACATGCGTCAGTTACAAAAGGTGGGGGACAGGCTCGTTCAGTCAGCTGCCGACCTACGCATTGTGTTGGGCGATACCGGCTTTCGTGGTAACTGGCGTGAAGCACTAAAGTCTGAGTCAATTGCACGAGAACTTGTTCGTCTACAAGATGCGTTGCAACTGGCCGTCGATGTATTGAAGCTAGCATTGGGTCGAAGCCAACTGTTAGACACCGCTTTTGAACGTGCGAACATGATTAAGTCACGCATTGAACGTGTGTGCGATGTGTCGATTACGGGTTACTCCTATTGGTATGACACAACACCAAGGCAATTCGCTTTGCACATCACACCACTGTCGGTTGCGGATAAATTCCATGAGCAAATCGAACTTAAACCGGGCGCTTGGGTATTTACCTCAGCAACCTTGGCGGTGTCAGATGATTTCGATCACTTTACCTCTCGACTTGGCTTAAAGCCATCGGCTCAGTTTGCACTGCCGAGTCCATTTGATTATCCGAATCAGGCACGTTTATGTGTGCCTCGTTATCTTCCAGAACCCAATAGTCCGGGTTTGGCGGATAAGTTAGTTCGAATGCTGACTCCGGTGATTGAGCAAAACCAAGGCCGCTGTTTCTTCTTGTGTACTTCACACAGCATGATGAAAGAGTTGGGCGAGCGATTTCGTGAAACCCTTTCGGTTCCAGTTCTGCTGCAAGGTGAGACAAGTAAGCAAAAAACCTTAGCCGAATTCATGGAATTAGGTAACGCATTGCTGGTGGCTACAGGTGCTTTCTGGGAGGGGATAGATGTTAGGGGCGATGCATTAAGCTGTGTTATCATCGATAAATTGCCCTTTACGGCCCCTGATGATCCTTTACTTAAGGCTCGAATCGAGGACTGTAAGCTAAAAGGGGGTGATCCTTTTGCACAAGTACAGTTGCCAGACGCTGTGATTACCTTGAAACAAGGTGTCGGCCGATTGATACGTGACAAGCGCGATAATGGTGCTTTGATTATTTGCGATAACCGATTGGTGACTCGCGATTACGGTGGCATATTTTTGGCGAGTTTACCGCCTATCCCTCGTACACGTGACTTAGGGGTCATTAAAGAATTCTTAGCTAAAGACCATTCAACCGCTGCTGAGTAATTGGCATTGTTGAGTTTAGCCATTATTTTTAGATTAGATAACGAATATTTGAGACACAAATGAGCGCGAAAATTCTTGCAGTAGATACCGCAACTGAAAACTGTTCAGTTGCATTAGTAATTGGTGACCAGGTGTTCGCACGTAGCGAAGAGGCTCCTCGAGACCATACGAAGAAAATTCTACCTATGGTTGATGAAGTACTGAAAGAAGCGAATGTCGCTTTAACCGATATCGATGCTATCGCGTTTGGCCAAGGCCCAGGCAGTTTCACGGGTGTGCGTATTGGTATTGGTATTGCTCAGGGCTTGGCTTTTGGTGCGGATTTACCAATGATTGGTGTCTCTACACTGGCAGCGATGGCGCAAGGTAGCTACCGTAAATTTGGTGAAACTTATGTAGCAACAGCGATTGATGCGCGTATGAGTGAAGTGTACTGGGCTCGTTACAGCCGTGAACAAGACGGTCGTTGGACTGCGGTTGATGCTGAGTGTGTTACACCACCAAGCGAATTGGCTGCGCAGTTAGAAGCAGATTCTGAAACATGGGCGAAAGTTGGTACCGGTTGGGCAGCTTATGCCGAGCATATGGACACATTAGCGATCAACACCAAAGCGTGTGAAGTGCTATTCCCAGAAGCTCAAGATATGGCGTTCCTTGCTCAATTCGCTTATGCAGAAGGCAAAGCGGTTGCAGCAGAAGAGTCTGAGCCAGTTTATCTTCGTGACAAAGTGACTTGGAAGAAACTGCCAGGTCGCGAATAATTTTTACAAGGTTCTGATGCAAATTAGATCTAAATGCGTATTATTTAGATTTGAGAGGGCAGATATTTAGTCATGGTATCAATTAACAACTTACCTCCTTCTTCGATAGGCAGCACGTCTAAGCCTAATCGAATCAAAAAGAAGGAGCAGGCAAAAAAATCTGATGCTAGCACTGCGGTTGGGCAACCAACTAAGGTGGCTAATGCTGTTTCTCACTCTATTCGTCAAGTTAAAGAGTCTGAACTGCACAAGGCTCAAATCCAGTATGATCTTCCAGAAGGCCGAGGACGTAAGGCTATGGAAGAGTATATGGATGTAATGAATCAGGCGAAGAAAGAAGAACTTGCAAAGCTTATCGGTGTCGATATCTACATCTAGAGCTTCTTATTAATGCCTGTTTAAGGACCAGAACCATGTCAAATTATCTCTCTAAATCACGCTTAATAGCCCTTTCTCTTGGTGTCTTGGCACTTGCCGGGTGTTCATCACTTCCTAGCGAGCTTGAAGCAAAATCAGAGCCTGTAATTAGCGATTACCAACAATGGGTCGACCAACTACCGGATGCGCAAAGTGTTCGATTAGGTGGCGTTATCTCTAAAGTGACCAACTTGAAAGACAGGACTCGAATCGAAGTTGCTAATATGCCGATTTCGAGTAGCGGTAAGCCAGATCTAGACGCAGAGCCAAGCGGGCGTTTTGTTGGTTATATTGAAGGGTATGTTGAGCCTCTAAGTTTTGCAGAAGGTCGTCTGATTACACTGGTTGGTCAGTCAAGCGGAAGTGAAGATGGAAAAATAGGGGAATACCCTTACACCTTCCCTGTAATGAAAGTGGACAATCAACGACTGTGGAACATAACTGAGCGCGTGGTTGTTAACGATTTTGCACCAACCTACTACTCGTGCAGAAGTTTACATTGTCGCAGTTTTCAAACGATGCCAAGACAAGGTCGAGTTATACAGGACGTAGAGTAATTAACTTTATTCCACGTTGATTGCGCAAACAGATGGAACTACATGTTTGATGATTGAAAAGTCATACTCCCTCGCGAGCGGGACGCTTGCAACACAACAGATTGGCAACCCACAAACGACCGCAACGACGGTCGTTTTTATTCATGGGTGGTTGGATAATTCGTCCAGCTTTAATCAGGTTATGCAGCAAGTCGCCAAGTTTGCGCCCAATGCTCACCTTGTGGCTATCGATCTCTTCGGACACGGCTTCTCGTCGCACAAATCGGGAAGTTACTACCCATTTCATGATTATATTGATGACTTGCATCAGTTGGTGACTAAATTATCGCCAAACAGACTGGTACTGGTAGGACATTCACTTGGTGCATTGATAGCAAGTTGCTATAGTGCCGCCTTTCCTGAAAAGGTGTCAGGATTAATTCAAATTGAAGGTCACGGACCTCTTTCTGAAGCTCCCCACGAAACAGTCTCTCGCTTGAGGGATGGGGTACTCAGTCGTCTTCGACAGCGAAGAAAGCCTTCACGTCCTTTGGCAAGCCTTGAGGATGCTATTAAGCTGAGAGCTCACGCCAACCAAATTAATGCTGAATTAATCGCTCCTATTGTTGAGCGAGGTATTGTCGAGTTCGAGAACTCTTGGCAATGGCGATGCGACCCTAATCTAAAATGTGACTCGTTATATCGAATGTCACAGGCGCACGCTGAAGCGATCATGGCGGCTATTGAATGCCCTCAATTAATAGTTTTAGGAAATGATGGATTCCGACATTTGCAGCATAATCGCTACAAATCAGCCCATAGTCCTCTAAATATAGAGACTGTTCCTGGCGGACATCATTGCCATTTAGAGAGTCCAGAGTTAGTTTCTGAGCTAATTCTTGGTGTAGTTAACAAAATTTAAACAAGTGTTTGAGCCTTTTAGTGCTCATGCACTAAAGCTGTGCTGTAATACCGCAATGATAAAAAGCGGCGAAACAGTCGTCAGCTGATAAACGAGGAGTAACAAAGTGGATAAACCTTGGCTTTCACGTTATCCAAGTGACGTACCAGAGACGATCAACCCAGATCAGTACCCATCTCTTGTTGAAATGTTTGAACAGTCGGTACAGAAGTACGCAGACCAACCAGCATTCGAGAACATGGGCTCAATAATGACGTTCCGTAAGCTTGAAGAGCGCAGCCGTGCTTTTGCCGCTTACTTGCAGAATGATTTGAAACTGAAGAAAGGCGATCGCGTTGCACTGATGATGCCAAACCTGCTGCAATACCCAATTGCACTGTTTGGTGTATTACGTGCCGGTATGATTGCAGTGAACGTCAACCCACTTTACACACCTCGTGAGCTTGAACATCAACTGAACGATTCTGGTGCAAAGGCGATTGTTATCGTATCTAACTTCGCAAGCACGCTAGAGAAAGTAGTTGATAACACACCAGTGAAACACGTTGTTCTAACTAGCCTAGGTCAAATGTTACCTCGTGCGAAAGGTACAATTGTCGACTTCGTAGTGAAATACGTAAAAGGTATGGTGCCTAAGTATGATCTACCGGGTGCTATTTCATTCAGAAAAGCGCTTCATAAAGGCCGTCGTCTTCAATACGTTAAGCCGTTTATGGCGGGTGATGACATTGCATTCCTGCAGTACACGGGTGGTACAACGGGTGTAGCGAAAGGCGCAATCCTAACGCACCGCAATATGATTGCGAACGTACTTCAAGCGAAAGGGGCGTATGGTCCTGTTCTGCAAGAAGGCCGCGAGTTGGTTGTAACGGCATTACCGCTTTACCACGTATTTGCACTGACGGTGAACTGCTTACTGTTTGTTGAGATGGGTGGCCGTAACCTTCTTATTACTAATCCTCGTGATATCCCTGGCTTCATCAAAGAACTGCAAAAAGTTCCGTTTACCGCGATTACTGGTGTAAACACCCTGTTCAATGCGTTAGTGAACAACGAAGATTTCCACGAATTGGATTTCAGTAACATGCGTTTGTCTGTTGGCGGCGGCATGGCGGTTCAACGAGCTGTTGCTGAGCAATGGAAGAAAGTGACTGGCGTCCACCTATTGGAAGGTTATGGTTTAACCGAATGTTCACCACTGGTAACGGGTAACCCATACGATCTGAAAGACTATACAGGTGCGATTGGCCTACCAGTACCATCGACAGAAGTTCGTATTGTTGATGATGAAGGTAAGGTTATTGCTAATGACCAAGTGGGCGAGCTACAAGTTCGTGGTCCTCAAGTGATGCAAGGTTACTGGCAGCGCCCTGAAGCGACCAAAGAAGTGATCGATCAAGACGGTTGGTTATCGACAGGTGATATCGTTAAGTTTGATGACGAAGGCTTGTTGTACATCGTTGACCGTAAGAAAGACATGATTCTTGTATCAGGCTTCAATGTTTACCCGAACGAGATTGAAGACGTCGTGGCTCTGCACGGTAAAGTGCTAGAAGTAGCAGCTATTGGCCAGCCTCATGAAGTGTCTGGTGAGTTAGTTAAGATCTACGTGGTTAAGCGTGACCCTAGCCTGACCAAAGAAGACATTATCGCGCACTGTCGTGAGCACTTAACGGGTTACAAGATTCCTAAATTAGTCGAGTTCAGAGATGATCTTCCAAAGACTAACGTAGGTAAGATCTTACGCCGCGTACTGCGTGAAGAAAACGATGCAGAACTTGCGAAACGCGCTAGCGAATAATTAGCCCGTTTACGAGAAAGTACTGCACCATAACCATAGAGGCGCTTAATCTAAGCGAGCGCTGAAAAATGGTGTTAGAATGCCGACAGTTAATGTCGGCATTTTTGTATCCGGCGATCAAATAGAAACCTGTGAGAGTTTTTGTGGATTATCAAATCATTACCCAATTGAAAGACCTTGAGCGAGTTTGCCAACAAGCACGTGAAGCCGATGTCGTTATGCTTGATACGGAGTTCGTTCGTACAAGAACCTATTACCCTCAATTAGGCTTGATTCAGTTATTTGATGGTGAAACGCTGTCACTGATTGATCCTATTGCTCTTGATGAAATGACACCGTTTGTTGGGCTGTTGAAAGACACTTCAGTACTGAAAGTATTACATGCGTGTGGCGAAGATCTGGAAGTTTTCCAGAATGCATTTGGTTGTACGCCAACGCCAATGGTTGATACGCAGATCATGGCAGCCTTCTTAGGACATGGTCTTTCAACTGGCTTTGCAGCTCTAGTTTCTGAGTTTGTAGGTGTTGACCTAGATAAGAGTGAATCTCGCACCGACTGGCTAGCGCGTCCGCTTTCTCAAAAGCAACTCGACTACGCAGCAGCAGACGTTCACTACTTGATGCCAATGTACAACAAGCTTCTAGAAAAAGTGATGGAAGCGGGCTGGTGGGAAGCGGCTCAACAAGAGTCTGACCTTCAAGTAGCTAAACGTATTCGTAAAGCAAACCCAGATAATGCTTACCTTGATATCAAAGGTGCATGGCAGCTAAAACCTAAACAGTTAGCTATCTTAAGACCGTTAGCGACTTGGCGTCTAAAAGAAGCAATTAAGCGTGATTTAGCGCTGAACTTTGTTTTCAAAGAACAAGACTTATGGGCTGTGGCTCGATTCGCGATGAAAGATCCTAAGCACATGGAGCAGGAAGGTTTTGATTACCGTTCTGTACGTCGCCATGGTGCGAAGATCAGCTCAATTGTAAAATTGGCTGAGCACACGCCAGAAGAAGAGTACCCAGCACCAGTAGAACGTCTAATGGACTACCCGGGTTACAAGCAAATCTTCAAAGTGTTGAAAGATGAAGTGAAAACAGCATCACAACACAGTGGTTTAGCGACCGAGTTTTTGGCATCGAAAAAGCAACTTAACCAAGTGTTAAGCTGGGTTTGGAAACACCAACGTAACCCTGAAAAGCTACCTGATGTCATGCAAGGTTGGCGTTTAGATGTGGTTGGCGAGAAGCTGAATAAAGCAATTAAGTAATCTGTACTTGTTATAAGAGTTAGCCTGTTACAGATATAAAATGCAGACACAAAAAAGAGAGCCTAGGCTCTCTTTTTTATTTAATCTGCTTACTACTTACAAGATAGCGAAGACTACTTATCGTCTTCTGGTAGCTTAACGTTCAACTCTAATACTGAGATGTCGTCATCTTTGTGTTCGAAAGTAAGATCAACCATTGATGGATCTACTTCAACGTACTTCGCAATACACTTCAAGATGTCTTCTTTCAGTTGCGGTAAGTATGATGGAGCAGGGTCGTCATGACTGCGGCGCTCAGCAACAATGATCTGCAAACGCTCTTTGGCTAGGTTTGCGGTCGTCTTTTTCTGTGGTCTGAAAAACTCTAGTAATGACATTGCGTATTAGCCCCCGAACAGTCTTTTGAAGATGCCTTTCTTCTGTTCCGTTAAGAAACGGAAGTCCACTTGGCTACCTAGTAGTCGCTCAACAGTATCATTGTAAGCCATACCTGCATCGGTTGCTTCGTCAAAGATAACTGGAACACCCTTGTTCGATGCGTTCAGTACCGCTTGGCTCTCTGGAATCACGCCCAGTAGAGAGATGTGTAGGATCTCTTCAACGTCTTCAACACTTAGCATCTCACCTTGAGTTACACGTGCTGGGTTGTAGCGAGTCAGTAGAAGGTGAGTTTTCACTGGTTCTAACCCGTCTTCTGAACGACGAGATTTAGAGTCAAGAATACCTAGAATACGGTCTGAGTCGCGTACAGAAGAGACTTCAGGGTTAGTCGTTACAATCGCTTCATCAGCAAAGTACAACGCCATTAGAGCGCCTTGCTCGATACCCGCAGGAGAATCACAGATGATGAAATCAAAGCCCATTTCATCCAGTTCATCAAATACGCGACGAACACCATCTTTCGTTAGTGCGTCTTTATCACGAGTTTGAGAAGCAGGAAGAATGAACAGGTTCTCTGTGCGCTTGTCTTTGATCATCGCTTGGTTCAGCGTTGCTTCACCATTGATAACGTTAACGAAATCGTAAACAACACGACGCTCACAACCCATGATTAAATCAAGGTTACGCAGACCGATATCAAAGTCGATAACTGCGGTTTTCTTTCCTTTTAGAGCCAGACCAGAGGCAATAGCTGCACTAGAGGTCGTTTTGCCTACCCCGCCTTTACCTGACGTTACAACGATAATGCGTGCCATTATTTTTTCCTTTTATTTCTCTTATATTGCGAGGACGTCAACGTGTAATACATCGTTTGCCATACTGAACATGGTTTTTTTCTGCCAGTACTCGCTTTCAATTTGATCGCTGAGCCAGTAATTTCCTGCAATAGAAACCAGCTCGGCTTGTAAATCATTACAAATTATTTTTGCTTCAGTTTGACCACTTGCACCTGCAATCGCGCGGCCGCGTAATGTGCCATGAATATGGATGCTGCCATCGGCAATCACTTCTGCGCCTGCACTCACGTGACTTAGGATGAGTAAATCGCCATCTTTCGCGTAAACCTGCTGACCAGAACGAATTGGGGTTCGAACCACCTTAATCGGTGCCATCTTAGCGGGTGCTTGCGATGGAGATTTACTTGCCGTCATAACAGCAAAGCCCGCTTCTTTCGCTAGATTTTGCATACGCTTATCAGAACAGCCAGCCACGCCAACCGGGATCATGCCCGCTTGAGAGATACCATTTTTCAGTTGCACAAAATCGATATCGCCTGCGACTTTGCTGATGTTGATAACAACAGGCGCAGCGGCGAAAAACGTGGGTGCTTGGTCTACCTTCTCTTGAAGAAAAGACACTGCATTTTCGACTTGATCATCGGATAAGTGCAAAACAGATAGCGTAAAGCTGCTACCTTTTAGATCTGGGTTACTAGACATCGAAAAACTACAGGACCTCAATAGCGAATTGGTACAATTTCTTTATCAATAAAATAAAGGGCATTGCCTGAAACTAGGTTTATCATGTTATATTCCCAAACCAAGCACAGCAAGTAATCTTGTTGTCAAATGGACGTTTTGTTCCCAATATTTCCCTAACATAAACTATTGATCTCGCAAGTGAGAGTTTTGTAGTCATAATCAATTAAAAGGTTTGTCATGCTGTGTTCTATATATAAAAGCTCAAAGAAAGAAGGAGCATACCTTTATATCCCTAAGAAGGATGATTTTTCACAAGTTCCTGACGCATTGATGCAAATGTTTGGTAAACCTAGTTTTGTAATGGTAATTAAAATGGATGGCCGTAAACTGGCTCAAGTGAACATCGAAAAAGTGAAAGAATCACTGAATACCGATGGTTTCTTTTTGCAGGTTCCGCCACCACCAGTTAACGAACTTGAACTTCATAAAGAGCGTAAAGCTCAACAGAAATCTCAAGACGAAGAGTGATAGCCACCTCAATTCAAGGAGGAGTGATCGTTGAGTAAATTTTCGAAAACCATATTGGCTGTGTCAGCATTACTATTGGGTAATAGCCTGACCATTAGCTCAGTACACGCTGAAGAATTGAGCTTCGAACAATATGTAGAAAAACTAAAGCAACAAGGCCGTGAAGAAGGCGTTTCTGAAGCGATCATTGATGAAGCCTTTGATGGTGTAACGTTTAAGCCAAGAGCGGTGAAAGCCGACAAAAACCAACCTGAGAAGAAGCTGACTCTGGATGAATACATTCCACGAGCAGTACCAGATTGGAAAGTGAAGCAAGCTCGCTCTCTTTATAAAAAGCATTACACAGCGCTAAAGCGTATTGGTGATGAATATGGTGTTCAACCAAGATTCATTGTCGCACTATGGGGCGTTGAGAGTAACTTTGGTAAGTTCACCGGTAATTACAGTGTTATCGATGCGCTAACGACCATGGCTTACGAAGGGCGCAGAGAAGCGTTTTTCCGCAGCGAAGCAATGGCGGCGTTGAAGATTCTTGATCAAGGCCATATAGCACCAAAAGAGATGAAAGGCTCTTGGGCTGGTGCTATGGGGCAACCTCAGTTTATGCCAAGCTCATTCTTAGCGTTTGCCGCTGATGGTAATGGCGACGGTAAGAAAGATATCTGGGGCACTGAAGAAGATGTGTTTGCTTCGGCAGCCAATTACCTTAGCCAATCAGGTTGGGATGATAAGTACACTTGGGGCCGTCAGGTTCACGTACCGTCAACCGTGTCTATTGATTTGCAAGGCCGAACTGAAGAAAAAGCTAAATATCTAAAAGAGTGGTCTGAACTTGGTATTAAGCGCTACGACGATCGCCCACTGCCGACGCTTGATGAAGACATTAAAGCTTGGTTAATTATGCCGGATGATGAAACCGGACGTTCGTACCTCATTTACAACAACTACAATGTGTTAATGAAGTGGAATCGTTCTTACTACTTTGCTTTGGCAGTAAGCCACCTAGCCGACAGAATTAAGTTTGATTAATTGGCATAGCTTGCTTTGATAGCATTTGGCCTACCATAGGCAGAACGAACTAAAGGACTCTTCGGAGTCCTTTTTGATTTTATATTTTAGAGATTTGAGAAGGTGGCCTTGTGCTAACAGATAGAGCTGCACAGATGGTGATATTCCATGCGTTAATTAAGCATGAAGGCTTTACTAGTGCTGCAAAGAGCTTAAATGTTTCAGTGTCTCATATCAGCAAGCAAGTCGCTTTGCTTGAAGACTCGATAGGAATCAAGCTGGTGCAAAGGACGACACGAAGCCTCACGCTTACCGAAGCGGGAGACGTGTTCTATCAACACTGTGAGCAGCTGTTTAACACGGTGAAATCAGCTCAGATGGATATGGACAGCCAGCGCGATGATATCTCTGGAATACTGCGCGTCGGTTTGTCGCAGTCATTTGGCACGCTGCATATCATTCCCGCGATCGACCAACTCAGACAGCTTTACCCACAGCTGAGAATCGAGGTTCACTTGTTCGACTATAAGGTGGACATGATTGAAGAGCGCTTGGATCTCTGGATCACCAACAATGAAGACCTGCCTGAAGGTTACATTGCGCAGCGATTAGCCGACAGTCAGTTTGTGGTGGCTGCGTCACCGGATTATCTGATTAAGGCTGGGACGCCACATGTACCTTCCGATTTGATTGACCATAACTGTCTTATCTATCGCAGCCGTGAACGAGATTACACATCATGGGCGTTTGACAACGGGCAAGAAAACCTCAGCGTCAAAGTCGCGGGCGATTACTCAGTTGATTTGGCTGAGGCAGTACGAGACGCGGCAGTATCAGGGTGGGGCGTTGCTTATCTGGCGACTTACTTAGTGAAAGAAGAGTTTAGAACGGGAAAATTGATTCAAGTATTACCAGAGTGGAGAGCCAGTCAGCTAATGCCATTCTATGCTGTTTATCCAAGCCGAAAGAACATGCCGAAGAAGCTTTCAGCGGTGATTGAGTTCATTAAAGATCATATCGGGTCGCCGACATATTGGGACAAAAACCTTAAAACCTGCGTTGAACTGCATCGTTAACTGTTTCCTAATCTATAAATATAATTTCCACATGGAAAAAGTACGCTTTTTAATCAAAGTTAATTATTAAAATTCAATAACTTAATTATACTCATAGTTATATCATGATTACCCCAACATCACGTTAACAACCTCAGCTTGCCGCAAACGATTTCCTCTATAGAATGCGTCGCCTTTCCTATCTACAACTTTTAGGTTGACGCACATGGCTTCCCTACTTGGAATTATCACTATTTTAGTTGCCGCTTGGTTACTATCTACGGACAGAAAAAATATTCCACTAAGAACAGTCTCTTTGGCTTTCTTATTACAAATCTCATTCGCGCTATTGGTTCTGTATGTACCAATGGGTAAAGAAGCGTTGAATGCAGCCACAGGTGCGGTATCTAGCTTGATCAACTACGGTCAAGAGGGGATTAACTTCCTATTTGGTGGCTTAACGAATAACGGATTTGTTTTCGCGATTAATGTTCTGGGCATCATTATCTTTTTCTCTGCACTGATTTCAGGTTTGTACCACATTGGCTTTATGCCAAAGGTGATCAACCTTATTGGTGGTGCGCTACAGAAGTTCTTGGGTACAGGTCGTGCAGAATCACTGTCTGCGACTGCCAACATCTTTGTCGGCATGATTGAAGCGCCATTGGTGGTTAAACCTTACCTAAAGCACATGACGGATTCACAACTGTTTGCTGTGATGGTGTGTGGTTTGGCTTCTGTTGCTGGTGGTACGTTAGTGGGTTATGCATCGCTTGGCGTTGACTTAAACTTCCTGATCGCTGCGGCATTCATGTCTGCACCAGCCGGTCTATTGATGGCTAAAATCTTAGTACCTGGCAGCCCAGATGACGCTCAAGAAAATATTGAGTCTGATGTAGAAATTCCACGAGCAACAAACGTAGTTGAGGCAATGGCAGATGGGGCTATGTCTGGACTTCGTATTGCCGTTGCAGTGGGTGCAACACTTCTTGCCTTTATCAGTGTGATTGCAATGCTGAATGGCTTGCTAGGTATTGTTGGTGGCTGGTTTGGCGTAAACCTAAGCTTCGAACTTATCCTAGGTTATGTGTTTGCACCCGTTGCATGGCTAATCGGTGTACCGTGGTCTGAGGCTGTGGTTGCAGGTTCATTGATCGGTAACAAGATTGTCGTGAACGAGTTCGTGGCTTTCATCCAGCTAATGGATGCTAAAGAGGCACTGAGTGAGCACTCACAAGCGATCGTAACTTTTGCTCTATGTGGCTTTGCTAACATCTCTACCATGGCGATTCTGATCGGTGGTTTGGGCAGCTTAGTTCCAGAGCGTCGCTCTTTCATCTCACAATATGGCTTCAAAGCAATTTGTGCGGGTGTGTTTGCTAACCTAATGAGTGCCGCTATTGCTGGTGTTGTACTTTCTCTATAGCTAACTGATCATGGCTTTACTTCCCCTATAATAAAGTAACTGATTAATCACAATAATATTCGGTTAGCGTGAAAAAGAGAGCCTATAGTGTAAGAACATAGGCTTTCTTATTTCATTGCATAGTTTGTACCACAGGGTGTGGTACAAACCTTTTAGGGGCACAAATGGATTTGTCGATTACTTCTTCTTTGGCGTTAATTGGACTCTTGTCTTTAGCTTGTCAGCTGCTCGGTTGGCGTTTACGTCTTCCCGCTATTCTTCCTCTCCTCATCGTCGGTCTATTGTTAGGCCCCGGCCTGAATATCCTAAATCCCGATGCCATTTTCGGTGATGTGTTG
This sequence comes from Vibrio splendidus 12E03, assembly GCF_000272105.2. GTDB lineage: Bacteria > Pseudomonadota > Gammaproteobacteria > Enterobacterales > Vibrionaceae > Vibrio > Vibrio splendidus_I. The sequence continues at coordinate 8,153 of NZ_AJZD02000288.1, read as the reverse complement.
TTTCCTATGATTTCCTTAGGGGTTGCCATCATCCTGTTTGAAGGTGCATTGACCCTAAATTTCAAAGAAATCAGAGGCCATGGCCGGATGGTGACTCACCTCGTGAGTTTCGGCATGTTGATTACCTGGGCGTGTATCGTGGTGGGTGCTAATTACTTTGTGGATTTCAGTTGGCCTTTAGCGGCTCTGTTTGGTGCATTAGTCGTGGTGACGGGGCCAACGGTAATTGTGCCAATGCTACGCAGCATTCAACCTAAATCTTCCTTAAGCAGTATCTTGCGATGGGAGGGGATAGTGATTGACCCGATTGGCGCTCTGTTTGCGGTTCTCGTCTACGAGTACATTGTTTCTTCTGCCGACCCTACCGGACACGTTCTATCAGCTCTGGGCCTGACGTTAGTCATAGGTCTAGGCTTAGGGATCATCGGTGGCCATTTGATTGCCAAGATGCTGAAAGGGCATTGGGTTCCGCACTATTTGCGTAATGTTGCTGTACTGACGTTAATGCTCGCAGCGTTCTCTTTCTCGAATGACTTGAGTGAAGAGTCTGGTTTATTAACCGTGACCATCATGGGGATCTGGCTTGCCAACGTTAAAGGCTTGGATATCGAAGACATCATCGAATTCAAAGAAACCCTAACCGTGTTGCTTATTTCTGCGTTGTTTATTCTATTAGCGAGCAGGCTCGACTCCGGAACCTTCCTCTCGATAGGTTGGGGTGGGGCTGGCCTGTTAGCGGTAGTGATGCTGGTGGCGCGTCCTTTGAGTGTGTGGATCAGCGGGATCGGCACGGATCTTACCTCTGCGGATAAATGGTTTTTGAGTTGGATGGCACCACGCGGGATCGTTGCAGCCGCGGTTTCTTCTCTGTTTGCAATCAAGCTTCAAGAAAAACAATTAATTGAAGGCGCAGACCTTCTGGTGCCAATGGTGTTCTTGGTCATCATCGGTACGGTTGTGATTCAGAGCCTTACCGCGAGTTGGTGGGCGAGAAGGCTAGGTGTGACTCAAGAGAAGGCACAAGGCGTTATCTTCTTTGGTGCGACTCAGTTTTCACGCCAGTTTGCCAAAGTGCTAGCCACACATAACATCAACAGTGTGCTTGCTGATACCAACTGGGAAAGTATTCGCTTGGCGCGTATGGAAAACTTGAATGTTTATTTTGGTAACCCGGCTTCGAGCCACGCTGAAAATAATCTGGAATTGGATAGAATAGGGCGTGCGATGATCGTGTCGCCTTATCGTCAAACTAACCCGTTAGTTAGCATGCACTATCAAGACGAGTTTGGTGAGAATAAGGTGTTTGAGCTTGAATCCTCAGAGAATAAACATGAAAGGCACCAGGTGAGCCGCGATGGCAATAGAAGTCTGTTTTCGGAAGGGATTACCTATTCCAAGCTTAACTCACTGATGGCTCAGGGTAGTCAAATTAAAAGTACAGGTTTGACCGAGGCATTTGATTTAAAAGAGTTTAACGCTTTGTATCCTAAAGCCATTCCTCTTGGGGTGATTAATGGCGGTGATTTCCGTTTAATTACACAAGGATCTGAGTTGGAAAAACTCTTATCAACGGAGTGTGAGCTTATTAGTTTATTACCGCCTTCTGAACAGGTGGAAAAAGTCGAGACTCCAGATAAGTAGCAACGAGCACTTCATCAAAAGCGAGTCGCCTTGTTTCAAAAACGAATAGCTAAGTATCAAAAAAGCCGCCACGTTCATCACGTTGCGGCTTTCTAATTCTATTTATATGCGCTGCGGATTACTTCGAGTGAAATTGCTCACAAGCGATCATGGTGTTCTCGATTAGGCTCGCCACCGTCATTGGGCCAACACCACCCGGCACAGGTGTGATGAAGCTTGCGCTTTCTTTCGCTACGTCGTATTCAACGTCGCCCACTAGTTTGCCAGATTCTAAACGGTTGATACCAACATCGACCACAACAGCGCCTTTCTTAATCCAAGCACCCGGAATGAAGTTAGGCTTACCTACTGCAACCACAACAACGTCTGCTTGACGTACGTGGCCTTCAAGGTCTTTAGTGAAACGGTGGCATGTCGTCGTTGTACAACCCGCTAGAAGCAGTTCTAGAGTCATTGGACGGCCTACGATGTTTGATGCGCCAACGACAACCGCGTGCTTACCACGTAAGTCGATGTTGTAACGGTCAAGCAGCGTGATGATACCTTTTGGCGTACAAGAGCGAAGCTTAGGCATACGCTGAGCCAAACGGCCTACATTGTATGGGTGGAAGCCATCAACGTCTTTTTCTGGTGTGATGCGCTCAAGAACGTGAGTGCTATCAATGCCAGCAGGTAGAGGCAGTTGAACCAGAATACCGTCGATCTCTGGATCTTGGTTCAGTTGGTCTACTAATGTTAACAGTTCATCTTCTGTCGCAGTGGCTGGCAAATCGTAAGATTTAGATACGAAGCCAACTTCTTCACACGCTTTACGCTTACTTCCAACGTAAACCTGAGAAGCAGGGTCTTCACCCACTAAAACAACCGCTAGGCCCGGAGCGCGTAATCCAGCTTCAGTACGAGCTTTTACACGTGCAGCAACTTCAGAGCGAACCGTTTGAGAAATTAGCTTTCCATCAATATTTTGAGCAGTCATGAATTTCCTTAGTATTGATATTCAAGTTAGTGGCTGATGTTTTTGGCGCATTATTCCAGAAAATCTTTTTGATTACCATCAAGCAAACGTTTGCTTTGGTCTATTTTCCAACACTTATATGTTTGTTGCCCTTTTTTTACTCACTTAGATCAGAATGTTACATAAAGCCGTTGCTTTACTGATTCGAATTCGTATAATTCGTTCCTGTAGCGCGCCCTTAGCTCAGCTGGATAGAGCACGACTAACCCCCTAATAGTTACCATTTTAGGAATGAACGACTATTATACAAAGGTTTAGGTGGTAGTAAGGTTACCATAATGATTTTTATGGTTACCATTTATTATTAGGCAGTTACCACTTTTAGGTAAACAGTTGTTTCTTATAAGTGATAGCAAAAAAGTTAAAATAATCATCTTGGATGGTTGAAAATCGATAGCTAAATCAGTACTATAGCGTCGTATTAATATGTCCCCTTAGCTCAGCTGGATAGAGCACCGACCTTTAAGAGAGGAGCCTGTATTTGGAAACTTATACAGTGTAGAGGGTGAATTCATGGAAACCTCAGCGCGTAGTGGCGGTGGCAATCATGAGCCAAGTCTTACATGCGTGTAAGAAAGGTGCAGAGACTAGGTGGTGCAATGCGAACACATTGCGTAAAACATCATTTAGCGCCCTCCACCCTAGCAAGTTATGTTGTGGGTGATGATATAGTCCAGACTACAAACATCGTGATTGATGGCAGCGAAAGCTGTAGTGGTAAGCTAAGTCGGTGGTCGAAGGTTCGAATCCTTCAGGGGACGCCACATTTTAAGAAACGGTATAACATTAATTGTTATACCGTTTTTTTTGTTTAAAAAAACATGTTCGTACTCGCTTGAATAATGATGAGATGTTAGCCACCCGGTGAATAAATGATGACCCACTTTAGGCATAGCCACCAAACATAGGTTGCATAAAGTGAACTGGCTGAATTATCTGAAACCAAACCATGCGCTACCTTATTTCTAAAATTCAACCCAAAATTGCTAACGAAAATTGCTTCTATTTTAAATATAACTTCTTGATTTAATATCTTCTTTTCTTTTGCAATATCCAACAGCTTATTCATGCTTTTTTCAGATTCAGAAACACGGTCAATATCAACTGTCGGGATATCAGACTCTTTTAAGATGTTCCTTAAGATGCTCTCAACCAGGGGGCATAGCAACATAATTGAAGTAGAGAAATCTTCTCTATAACCATGCCATAGAGCTTTTCCCATTAAGCGTTTCTGATCGTCAGGAACCATTGAGCAAGAGCGAGCAAGTTTGTAAAACTCTTCTTCATCTAGTGATTTTATTTTTTTGAACTTCCTTAGTGCTGGTAGAATGTAACTAGCTGCCTGTTTGCCGCTATACTCAATAAGCATTCGATAGCATTCAATTTTTTTTACTTCTTCTGATGTTGAGTCGAAAGTCCCTAGCACCCTTCCGTCGTTATCTGAATAACTAGAGCCACCAATTAAATGATTAAGAAACGATCCTCCCTCTTTTTTGTGTACTCTTCTCTGTACTTTATAAAAGTGTCTGTACTCTAGATCTGGAATTTGTAAGAGTTCTTCTAGATTTTCACCTTGAATTAGATCTTCTGCGATTTCAACTTCCTTTGAAATGTCTACCTTGATAGGTTGAGCTATTTTTTTGAATTGCTCTTCTATTTGAAGTCTAAGATCAACAAGGTTACGTTCTATTTTTTGAATTTCTTCGTCAATGTTATGAGATATCTTGTAGTCATTACTTAGGCTTTTTAACCCGATGACCGCCTCGCGATAGTTATCTGAGGCAACATGAATGTTGTTTATTTTCTTGTTGTGCTCTGCTAGTGAACATAACGCATGAGCTTTGGATTGAATGTAGGAGCTTTTTTTACTCTTAAGAGAATTGTATTTATTTCCCATATCAAGTATCAAATTCCAATACTCGACCGCAATCCAGTGACCTCTTTTTTGAATTTCATTCTTGATTTGAGACTTTAGTACATCAACCAACTCAATTGCATACATACCTAATAGTTTATGCTGGTTTAACATGCGAACTATGACAAAACTGTTGTTATTGTTTAGTGCCTCTTGAATCAAAGTCCCTACTATCAGGCTTTGTTGTTGTTTTAGCTTTGCCGTTCCAGCTAAAAACAATCCTCGTTCCCAGTACTCAATAGTATGAAGGATTTCTACTAAAGGAAATCGTATATAGGCTGAGACACAGTTCATAATGTAGTCAGCTTTCTTTTCACTCATATTTGACCAAAGAACATCATAGAATTTTGCAGTGAGCCAAACGTTATCGAGCTCTTTGACAAAGGTTTCCACGCTTTTAATTTGTTCTTTATCGAATTTCAAGGAAGGGAAATTTTCAACATATCGTAAAGTTAATTTACCATGTTGTATTCTATGAGAAGTGATAAAAACGAGAGCTTCAATTATTAAGGTTTGATCTGTCGTAAGTTGGGGGCTATGCACTTCTCTCAAGTTTATAAGCTGATAAGCGATACTCCATTCCGGCATATGATCTTTTACACCACTTTCAAACTCATTTTTTATGATTTGAATGAACTGGGATGCTTGCATTTTAGAGTTTCCATATTGATATGTTAGGGAGGATGACGTGGTGATTTAAATTAACTCTAGAGCCTTTTAATGAAAAGTTGGTTTTCGTCATACCGCAGATAATTCCTTTCAAATTATTGTTTTTTTTGATGAATGGCCAACCACATGAACCAAATCAAGCCTTACATTATGCGCTCTATGGTATATTGCTATGGTTGTGTTTAGAAAGCGGTTTTATCCTGCGTACAGATAAATGTGTGATATGGACTAGTTTTTGTCCTACTTTGAATTTGTCTTTTAACCACTGGAAATATTCTGCAATTTTAAATTTTAGTCTAACTACATACAGCAATGTATCAAATTAGTGGTTACAAAAATGTTAAATATAATGATGCACAAAGCTGGCAATGGCGATTGTATTTCTATAGAAACACAATCTGAAGTTGTCTTAATTGATGGTGGAACAGCACAATCTTTTTCCAGTTGGAAGCCTAATATTGTCGGTAAGGACAAGATTGATTCTGTTATTGTCACACATATCGATAATGACCATGTTAATGGAGTCATTAAGCTATTACAGAGTGATGATTGCCCAAGAATTGATCAGTTTTATTTTAATGGTGCAGAGCAATTATTTGGACCTTTGAGTGATTCTAAAGAACGGGATCGTATGTCCGACGTAAAGCTACAAGCTATTTCTGAAGAAGTCGCCACTGTTGGAAGTCTTGAAAAGATAAGTTACTCCGAAGGAACTTCACTCTCGTATGTTATTTCGGAGAAGATGATTACTCTAAACCCTCCAGTTGGAGGTAAGCCTATCCACCGTGAAGGCTGTAATAGCTTTAATATCGGTGAGATGAAATTCTCTGTCATCGGCCCTTCTAAAGCAACTTTGCAAGAATTAAAAGATCTGTGGAAAGATAAGCTCTTAGAAAGAAGTATTAGACCAAAAATTATAAGCAAAACGTATTACGATGCTTTTGAGCAATACGTGGCGACTCTTCAAGAAACTCTACCTAACGTAACCCCTATCACATCTGTTGACTCTAGAAGCATAGAAGAATTGGCAAATACCAAATTTGAAGATGACAATTCGATAACAAACAGAAGTAGCCTGTCTTTCTTGATCGAATCAAATGGTAAGCGCTTATTGTATTTATCTGATAGTGATGCAGGAACTGTACTGTCTTGGTTGGATGACTCTGGACTAGAATCGATAACCGTAGATGCGGTTAAAGTATCTCACCACGGTAGTCAAAATAACACTAGCATTGATTTATTAAATCGTATTGTTTGTAAAAAATACTTGATCAGTACAAATGGAAATTCTCACGGTCATCCGAACTTAGAAGTTTTGTCAAGAATAGCCATAGTAAATAAAGATGTTGGAGCTGAAATTTTTATGAATTATGAGATAGGACATATTCCCGATTGGTTTAAGGATGAGTTAAGAGTTAGCTACCCAAACATCAAGTTATTTATGGACTCTTGTGAGGTTGGACTATGAGCACCGAGGTAATTAAAGAGTTTAAACTTGATTCGATTTACATCGTTGAAACATCGTTATCGGAACTTAAGACAAGGCGAGGAACTTGTTTTTCGATTTCTGATAATTTACTCCTTACTGCCAATCACGTAGTCGAAGGAGGTAAGTCAATAAAGGTGTATTTGTCGAGCGATGACTTTGCTAATGAAAAGTCGATTGACGCTGATTGTATCTATCAGAATTCAAACATTGATGTAGCGATACTGAAAGTCAATGATGGAAATGTCAGTAGCTTAATTGAGCTGTATCGGACAAATGTAAACCTCGATAGTAAGGTTAAGTCATGTGGTTACCCTATTGAAAAGGAGCACTATCATGCACCAATCAATGTGGAGGTGACAAATACGTTTGCACATATGACTTCGAAAGAATGGAGCTTTGAAGTTTCGCAATCAAACACTGTCAGTCAATACAAAGGAATGTCAGGTTCTCCTGTGCTATTCGAGGGGAAGTGTATTGGTATACTTCTAGTTCAACAAGGTGAAAACACTCTTTACTCTGTGTCGACGGATGATTTTCTCAAAGACCAAGCGATTTATGAAATTGTTGAAGCGGCTTCTATTCAAATTATCGCTCAAGAGGGGATCGACTATAAAGCCCCTTCACACCCTACCTCTCCATTCAAGTATTGCATACACTGCACCGATGGTGTCCCAAGTATTAAAGGTGTAGATATTGGTTTTACTTTTGAGCAATGGAACATGAACCACTTCACTGAGACAGTGTATGACTGGATTATAGATTACAGCCTTTCGCATAAGGATCGAGCAAACTTTAACGGAAATCCAAGGCGTTTGTTTAAGTATGCTAGAAGTAATTATCCTGCCAGTGATTTGAATGCTCTAGGTGACCTTTGTTTACATATTGCGATTAGAGAGTCCTATTCGACTATACCGATAATGAATCGGGTATTTGATCAAAATAATAAGACGTTTTCTTGTACTCACGCAATTTTAAATTTTGACAATATTGAGCTCTGGATTGGTGCATCCTCTGTTAGCACTAATATTGATTTGGCAGTAAACAGTGTAATTGACAATATCAACTACATCGCAACTTTACAATCCTTACAGACTCGACTTTATGCTCTTACGTCAGAGATTGATTCATCTTGGCCTCATAAAGAAAAATTGGAAAGACTAGCTAATTCGAGCCTTCCGATAGATCAACGGTTTGACAAAATAATCATACCTATTTTTATTATGCACGATAGTGAGCTTATTACCGATTATGACAAGCAGAGCTTCTTGAGTTCTTTTGAAGAAAAAATTAATGAATGTAGAGGATTAATTAATGAAGGGGGTATAAATAAAGGATTTATAAGTTTAATTGACTTAAAAGTATTTTACTTCCCAGTATCTAGTATTTTTCAGTTGAATGAAGCGTTAGTTGAGGAGTTGAATTCA
>NZ_AJZD02000287.1 GCF_000272105.2 Vibrio splendidus 12E03 | reverse complement strand
GTTTCGTACGTTCAAATTTTTCTTTAGACATGGGGTGTCCCTCTAGGTACGGATTAGGTGGCTTAAAATAAGACCACGCAACCAAAAAAAATGGTTTTCTTTATTAAAGGAGAAGAAGCTTTAGACTGGTGCTAATACCCAGAGTCGAACTGGGGACCTCACCCTTACCAAGGGTGCGCTCTACCGACTGAGCTATATCAGCACACAAAATGAGTTGGAGCGTGCAGCGGGAATCGAAC
>NZ_AJZD02000286.1 GCF_000272105.2 Vibrio splendidus 12E03 | reverse complement strand
GATGCTCGACACCACAATGAGAATGGACAAGACCATCGTCACCATCACCTCCATGTTGTCGGCTGGCCAAAACACCGCGCGTTTGCCGCCTACCGCCAGGCAAGACGTCAATAAATCCCCGCCGCACTGCAAAATGCCCGACGCTTTAAACTGCGCTTGAATCGCAAGCCCTGCCAGCACGCCCGAGGCGCGCACCACGACCAGCAGCACCAAACTGCCTAGCGTGAACTTGAGCCAGCCATCAAAAAAAGGCCGCGTG
>NZ_AJZD02000285.1 GCF_000272105.2 Vibrio splendidus 12E03 | reverse complement strand
TCAAAATCATTTTGCCAATCCACATTGGTGCCATTGGTAATCGCAAAAACAGGGCTAGATAAGAGAGACAGAGCAAGTACGATGGGTGTTTTTTTCATGACCACATTCCTTTTATTGGTAGGGTTCTATTATAACAATTAAGCACCTTAATTATCTGATTAAATAGGCTTTTATCTATGATCTTTTGTTCTTATTTTGCCTTTCTTATGATCGAAGGTTATATGAAGCAAGAGGCGTACATGCCTCTTGCTTTTTTAG
>NZ_AJZD02000284.1 GCF_000272105.2 Vibrio splendidus 12E03 | reverse complement strand
GCTGGTATGCAGCAGGGGTCGGCGGTGGTTTTTATCTTGTTTGGAATATTGCGAGTTTCGTCGGCATTGTCGCAGGAAGTCAAATCCCGTCACTCAACGAAATCGGTCTCGATTTTGCTGTGGCAGCGACCTTTATTGCTTTAGTTTTCCCATTAATCAGAACATGGCCCGTGGTGGTCTGTGTTGTGGTGTCTTTGATCGCCTCAGTTGCCTTGTCAGTCAACAATGTTGAAGGTGGCCTTATGATTGCTGCTATTTCGGGTATGTTAGCCGGCTTTATCAGTGAGTCATTTGTGGAACGTAGAAACGGCAATAAGCTCATCAAAGAGGGGGATTCGGCATGATCTGGCTATCGATATTCCTCATGACCGCGATTGTTTTCCTTAGTCGATATTTGTTTCTAGAACCGGCCATCCCGCTTCGATTAAACAGCACTGCGAGACGGTTGTTACGTTATTCGAGCCCTGCGGTATTAACGGCAATCTGGGGGCCGATTGTGTTCGCACCAGAGCAAGCTTTTTGGCCAAGCCTAGAAAACCCTTATTTGATCGGCGCGGTAGTGACTGGGCTTTTGATTTGGAAAACGGGTAATGTGCTGCTAACGATCGGTGTCAGCATGGCGATGTTCTTGTTCTACAACCTTGTCGCGGTTGATTTCCTTTTTCATTAATACGCAGCTCAATTGATACGGTGTGTCACGGCATTAGTTATCCTCGTTTCAAGTGTATGAGTCATTACTTGAAACGAGTGCCCCTAGGTTCTATTTAGTATAAATATCTGTGCTTCTTTATTCAGAGACGATCTGTCCTTACCTCCCTAAATATTTCCGAATGATGCTTCCTATTTAAATGCAATTGATTTTATATGATTCCGTGTTGTTTAATTCGTTTTACTTATGGATTAAAAGGAGGTAAATTTGCAGAAAATTCAACATGTTGAGTTGTTTGTGTTGATGATCGAACAGATATCTCCCCCTGATTTACAAAGTTAAAAGGACCTAACAATGTACAGATTTCTCGTAATCTTATTTCTACTCGTACCTCTGAAATTATCGGCTGCACAAGATACTAAGCAAGCATTAGTACAAGAGCTTCTTCAGATCATGGATGTCGATTCCACGTTGGACGCGGTATATGTTCAAATGGATAGCATGATGACCAATATGTCTAAAGAACTAGAGGTTTCGGAGTCAGAACGAGCTATCTTTGATGATTACTATCAGAGCATGAACGAGTTGATGAAAGAAGAGGTCAGTTGGCAAAAGCTAGAACCAACAATTGTAACGATCTACAGTAATCAATTCACTGAAGATGAGCTCGGTGCGATGATTGATTTCTACAAAACAGAACATGGAAAAAGCATTCTGAAAAAAATGCCAAAAGTGACGACAGAGTCAATGATCATGACTCAGTCGTTAATGCAGCAAGTTATACCTAAAGTTCAAAAGTTAACGACCAAACTAAAACAAGACCTTGAAGCCCATAGAGGTTCCTGATCAGAAGCAGTCAGGTTTGTGATTTGAAATAACGCTCTATACTTGGTCGATAACGTAGATATTCTTGAAACACACGCTGTATTTCATGCAATGATTTATGTGTTTCAAACTTAATCATGCATAATTACTGCCTCACAGCTGAATCATTTTAGGTGTGGGTATCGTGTATTTAGGTTTGGTAAGGAGTTAATTTGGCTAAGAAGTATTATGTGGTTTGGAAAGGTCGTACACCGGGTATTTTTACCACTTGGAACGAGTGTAAATCGCAAGTCGATGGTTTCGCTGGTGCGAGATATAAATCGTTTCCAACATTAGTCGAAGCTGAGTCTGCTTTCGGCGGTAAAGCATCTTCTGCGTCTAGTTCTGCTTCAACATCTGGATCTTCATCGACCAAGCCAAGTGTTGCGGGTAAGCCTAAGAAAGCGAAAGTCCCACCTCTTTCTGAGCAGCAAATCTCTGAAATGCCTTTCGATATCAAGATATACACAGATGGCGCTTGTGAGCCGAACCCTGGTGAAGCGGGAACAGGCTTAGCTGTTTACTTGAACAACGAATTAACCGAGTTGTGGTATGGCTTGTATCAGCAAGTTGGAACTAATAATACAGCAGAGCTGCACGGCTTGAAGCAAGCGTTTATTCTGGCTAAGGAAAAGCTGAAAGGTGGTTTATCTGTCGCGATTTATTGCGATTCTAAGTACTCGATTGATTGCATTACCAAGTGGGCTACAGGTTGGGAGAAAAAAGGCTGGACGAAGTCGGGCGGCGAAATTAAAAACCTCGATATCATTAAGCCTGCGTATGCCCTTTACCAAGAGTTGGCTTCTAAAATCACCATTTACCACGTTAATGGCCACGTCGGTATTGAAGGTAACGAGCTTGCCGACCGAATGTCTATTGTGGCGATTGCTTCTAAAGAGCAAGACTTGAGTAGATATACTGAAACTGACGATCTCACTGAAATCTTAGCTTTGCGAGCGGGCTAGGAAGAGTTAAAAGTTAGAAAGTGAGTTAACCAAAGCGTTACTGTTTATATTAAGGTAACGCTTTGTTGTATGCTCCCACCTCATTTCACTCGACTTGTTTAGTCGAAGACTAAGCTGGATTTTCTATCCAATGAGACAGTTGTTGAGCTTGCTTCAACGAATTAAAACTCTCTTCCACTCTTGTTCTTGCTCTCATCCCCATCTCTGTTTTGTCATTGCAGCTCAACTGCGCAAAACGCTCAATCGCTTCTCTTAATTCCTCGACGTTTTTCTCGCTAACCACAAAGCCTGTCTCTGGAGTGACGATCTCCTTACAACCCATGATATTGGTGGTAATCACTGGAGTTCCCACGGCCATCGCTTCTTTAAGTACCAATGGGCCTGTGTCCACACAACCCGTTGCCGAGAAGCAGAACGGTGCGATCAAGCTATCGTAATTCGTTAGGTTCACTTTCACCCATTCGTGGGGCTTAGCTCCTAGAAAATTGACGTGTCGAGTTAAACCTTGTTGCTCAACTTGTGTTTTTAATTGTTGTTCTAAATCGCCAGTGCCGACGATATCAAGATGAATGTCGAGAGGTTGGGCAATCGGTGCCAACGCATCTATAAGATGATGGATGCCTTTTTGCTCGACTAATCGACCTAGAAAAACAAAGCGAAGTTGCTTCGATTCGGTTTTTGGGTTGAGTTGGAACTGTTGGGTATTCACTCCGCAGTGCAGAAGCTTGATGTTTCCTTTCGCCATGGTATTGAAGTCAGTGAGCATGTCTTTGCACACGGCAACCACAAAATCACTCGATGAAATCTTATGTTCAATATCATAAGCAAACTCGTAAACATCATGACCGTGAGCAACGAACGAACAGGTGATATTCAGCAGTTTGGCCGCGACGATGGCGTGCGCTGTAGTGTGCTGACAGAAATGCGCATGAACGTGTTCGACGTCGTTTTCCGCGAGTTGCAGCGCTAATTTAAACCCATAAGCGAACAGTGACTTTTTGGGCATGCTGGTTTGCTTAGAAATAAATGAGACAGCCTTGATGAAACTTATCCAGTTAATGCTGGCGACTTTACCCTTTCGAACATTTTTACCTATTTCGACAATGTCGTAGTCGAACTGTTTTTCGCTGTTTTCAATTTTGAACGTCATTACACAAACATCGTGCCCACACGCTTTCACTGAGTCGACTTCTGTTTGAATGAAGGTCTCACTGAGTACAGGGTAAGTTGGCGCAACAAATGCTACTTTCTTCATTCCTTACTCCTCAAATCCATATGACTAAAGCTATCAAGCCAAGGTAATAACCAGTAAAGCAAGATACGAACCAAGATAAAATCGTAGCTTTGGAGGGCTTTTCGATTGCTTTCCGAAGGTTACCCCTTAAGAAGTAGCTCGTTTTCTCAAATTGATAATCAAATTGGAGTTGCAGTTTTTTTTGGACATCTGTGTTTTGTCGTCATTTTGAGAATGGACGCGTAGGTGGCTGATCTAGAGGTGATTTCATAGCAAGGCACTCTCGGCATAGAACATGCAACGTCAGCCATATAACGTATAAATCTGAGGGCGTCATTATGGCTAAAGTAAGTGTTGTTATTCCTACCTATAATTGTTTGGATTACCTGCCGAAAGCAATTGGCAGCGTACTGAAGCAGACACATCAAGATGTTGAACTCATTGTCATTGACGATAACAGCAACGATGGAACGTCGACGTATCTCGCTTCGATAGACGACGAGCGCATTATAATCATATCTACGTTGGGTGTTGGTGCGCCTCAAGCGAGAAACCTAGGGATTGAAAAGGCGACCGGTGAGTACATCGCTTTTTTAGACGCAGACGATTTCTGGTTTCCGGAAAAAATTGAGCGCCAACTCGAATTTCATCAACGATACCCAGATCTTGCGATGAGCTTTACTAACTACGAGCATCTTACTGAAGATTACCAAGTGATTATCGACTGCTTTAGTTACTGGTCGCAGTTTCAAGACCAAGATGAGTTGTTCATTAATATCGAGAATCCGCTTGAGTTCATCATCGAAAATAACGTGATTGGAACATCAACGGTCATGGTGAAAGCGGATGTGTTTTCTCAAACAGACAGTTTCAATGCTGACATCAAGTATGGGGAAGATTGGGAACTGTGGCTTCGAATGAGTGAAAACCATCAGATCGGTGTGTTGAACTCGGTGCAGGTTGGTTACTTGATGAGAGCGAGTTCAGTAACCCAAACTGAAAGTCTTAAATTGAGAAATTTGCAATCTATAGAGACTATTCTTCAACATTACCAAAATGACAGTCAACGATGGAATCTACCCACTTCCAGCTTCAAAATCGCAAAGGCGAGAATATTGGAAGGCTACGCTGACTATTATCGAGGCTTACAAAAAAACCGATTGGCTATCTCATACAGTATCCGCTCGTTAGTTTTGGCTCCGCAAAAACGAACCTTACGACATCTTCTTGGAGACTGTAAGAGTTTCCTAATGCCTGCATTGTAAGGAATAGGTGTCTGCTATGGGGTCACTAAAACAGTCTGCCTATTACGCCATTGGCATAGTGATGATGAAAGGGATCTCACTCGTGATGATCCCCTATATCACCCATAAGATGACGTTGGTTGAATACGGTTCTTTAGAAGCCATTGTCTTGTTGGCTGACATCGGGACGATCCTATTTAGCTTTGGGATTGTTGAGGCAATGTACCGGTATGTGGGTGTCGTCGAGGGTGATGAAAAGCGAAAGCTGGTCTCGAACTGTTTCACGTTAAGTGTTTTGGTGTGTGTGCTAGGGGGCGCTTTAATTGCGCTCAGTATGCCGTTATTAATATTCATGCTGCCCGTAGAGTTTCAGCCGTACCAAATTCTCCTTCTCCTTATCCCTGTCATGCTCGACGGAGCGATCTCTATTCCGCTTACCTTAATGCGAATGAATGCGATGGCGAAACGTTTTTGCTTGCTCAATGTCTTCAAAGCTGGTGTTCAAGCCTCGATGACTTTTGCGCTGCTTGAGGCTGGATATGGGATCGACGGCGTGTTGATCTCAGCGGCGGTATCTAGCGTGTTACTCATGGTTTGTTTAGTGCGTTATCAGTGGCAAGAGATGGGAACTTTTGGCTGCTTCAAATACTCAGCCAAGATCTTAAAGTTTGGACTGCCTGCTTTGATGGGTGGTGCGTCAATGTACATGATCACAGGGTTAGATCGTTGGGTGATGGCGAGCTTTGTTGGGGTGGAAGAACTGGCGATTTATGCGGTCAGTGGCAAGTTTGCATTGCTGCTTGGCTTGTTGCTACAGCCTTACGCGCTTTGGTGGTTCCCAAACCGTGTCGCTATGCTTCAACAACCGGGAGGTAGCAAAAAGTGTGCTGATAGTGCCTTAGTCGGAGTGAATTTCGCGATTGTTTTGGGCTCTTTGATGATTCTAACGGTGCCCGGTTTTATCTCTTTAATTTTGCCAAGCAGTTATCACTATGCAGGGACTCTTGTTGTCGCTTTGCTTGCCATCAGCGTTATCAAAAACGCAGGTGATTATCTTAACCTTGGTTGTTTCAGTGGCGATTCGAGTCAATCGCAAATGTGGGTTCAAGGAGGGTGCGCGATACTGGCTGCCATTGGTTATTTTACAGTGACACCGATATTTGGCGTGGGGGGCGTTATCTTCGTTCTTTGCGGCACTTATACCTTAAGGTTGTTGCTCCTATATTTTGTCAGTCAATCGATGGAATATTTACCGTATCAACACAGTAAGTGGTTAACCGCAGTCAGTATCGCTGTTGTGGCTATCGCTTGTGACCGACTTCTTGGCTTGGTATTCGCTAATGTTCATGACTTTGTTTTAGGTGTCTGTGTTGCACTAATAACGCTGGTGGCCTTTGTTAAATATTCGGTCATCGTTATTCCTCAAACTCTGCTTGATAAATTGACACTCGGCAAGCATTCACATGTTGGCTAAACCACATCATTCAGGCCATGAAGAGCTTCATTAAGCAAATCAAAATTCAAATAGTCATAATAAAACGCTGTTCATAATAATTTGGATTAGATAGTATTTATAAATTCAATGAATGCTAACTATGGAAAGATATATGAATAAGTGGATGCTGCTCCTCTCAATGCTTTCAGCGGCCTCATACAGCGCCTCTGATTTTTCAAGTGAGGGTATTACTGTTCCCGACTTCAATTCACCGGATTTCAAGCCGCCTGAAATTTCTCAGCAGGAACAACACAACATCGTTTGTGAAAGCGTAGTCTGCAATTCAACATCTGCACGTCAGCCCGTTCCTGTTGTTGGTGAAGTGCCCGATAGGGAGCCTAACCAAACCATCGAAACCCTTGCGAGTGCCATTTACATAGTGGGTGAAATGGGGGTTGCAGAAAACTTAGCGACACCAGAGTACGAGAAATTTTTTGAGAATTAGTTGAAAGGATACGGTAGTAGGATTGGTACTGGTTTTAATAGCTGCTATAAAGGTCATATTTCATTCAATGATACGACAACCTTGGCATATTGTAACTAGGAAACACCCAATGGAAATATGGAAGTTACTGCTGTTTATCCCTGCCTGTTTTGCACTCAACATGACGCCGGGCCCAAACAATTTGTTATCAATGAACAACGCCCGTTGTTACGGATTTCAGGCCGCCTTTGTCGCTGGCCTAGGAAGAATCCTCGCTTTTTCTGGCATGATTGCTTTGGCTGCATCTGGCTTAGCGGTTGTGCTTTACACCTCTGAAACGTTGTTTTTCCTTATCAAGCTATTTGGTGCGATGTATCTGTTGTGGATCGCGTTCAACCTATGGCGCTCACAAGCCAGCCCGGTTGCGGATATCGAGCGAAATAAGAACTGGTTTGGTCTGGTTAAACAAGAGTTTGCACTCGCTGCCGGCAATCCAAAAGCGATACTCATTTTTACTGCATTCCTTCCTCAATTTGTCGATGTTTCAGCGAACGTAAATACTCAATTCTTTGTTTTAGGAAACACGTTTCTAGTATTAGAGATGGTTGCTATCTCTATCTATGCAGCCTTCGGTTTATACCTTAGACATTGGTTCTCTAGGCCTGAAATGGCGCAGCGTTTCAATAAAGCCTGCTCGGTGTTTTTAGCATTTTCTGGTGCGAATTTGCTGATCAGCCGACAGTAAGGAATATGAAGCAGAACTCTTTACTTGCTTCATTTGAATGGTGAAAAGGAATGTTATGAGCACCAATGATCTATCTAAAATGGGTTCTGCTCGGGTCACCTTGGAAGAGCTTGATGGTGAACTTTGTATTCGAAAGCAAGGTGCTGGTGGCGTAGAGATTTCCTTTTACCAACATGCAGCTCAGCATTTGTCTGGTGTGCATAGCCCTAAGCTATTGGCTGTTAAAGGGGATGATCTATATATCGAATACATTCCGCACTCTTTGAAATTAACTGAACTTCAAATCACCTCCGATGTATATCAGCAACTTTCTCGTATTCACCAATCTCAATATGTGCCGAGCTCTAAAGTCAAAGAGCATTGTTGGCACATAAATGAAACCGAGACAGCTTTAGCCTCTCTGAAATTACCTCTAGTAACACAAGATAGTTTGCTCTGTATTCAGCAGCTTAGTGATGCTTTGTTCGACCATAAAACTTTGGTCTCTGGGGATGCGAATGAAGGGAATTGGGGGAGAAGAGACAACGGTCAGCTCGTGCTATTTGACTGGGAGCGTTTTGGTTTTGGCAGCCCTGCGATAGATTTGACTCCGATCGTTTCACGAATGGGGACTTTGTCAGATTATGAGCGCATTGTTGATCAGTACCTTTGCCATAACACCTTGATTCCGCGTGAGGATTTAATAAAGCAATTGATCATCGCGAAAAGCTGGATCGTAGTTGAAGTTACGAATATATTAGTCACGCGTAACAACCCTGAAGCTTCGAAATACATCAATTGGTTTAGAGAGCAATTGCCCACTTGGTTGGCTTCAGTTGAAGGCCGATTGTAGTCGAAGGGCGGTTGTAGTCATATCTATAAAGGTCTATCTATGAATGTTGTTTGTGCGGAAAAACAAGAACTGGCTGATATTTACCAGCTTGAACATACTTTGTTTGGCGACCACGCTTATCCGCAGTTTTTCTTTCGTCAAGCCTTTGATTGCTGGGGGAAGGGCTTATTGGTGGCTAAGCAAGAGCTGAAGGTTGCGGGTTATGTGTTGATGACACCAACCGACAAACCACAAGAGTATTGGGTTTTGTCGTTAGCTGTTGATAAAGAATTCCGAGGCATGGGAGTAGGGCGTTTATTGATGCAGCAGGCGATAGCGACACTGCCTCAAGAATCCAAAATATTGTTGACCGTAGATCCCAATAACACATCGGCTTGCGCGCTTTATGCATCGATGGGTTTTGTCACGATCAAAGAGGAAGATAACTATTTTGGCGAAGATGAGCCACGCTTGGTAATGCAACTCATCATCTAGGTTTGCTTAACCTTGTGTGTGCTGGTTCTCGCTTTCACACACCTAGGTCAACATCACGATACCGTGCATTAATACGACACTAGAGGTGAGGCGAGTTCTCATATCAAAGTAGCCATCCGGGCCTACGCTTTGATTTTCTTCTCTCATCGACCTTTCCGCTCTCCAAACCGCAATATAGCCGATGATAAGAATCAGAGTAGTGAGAAACTCCTTTTGTTCCCCAAGTAGCACGGCTAACCACGCGACTAACACAATCACGTTACTTAGAATCAGAGCCTTATTGCTCGATTGGCTTTCGAAATTTTCGATGCCATTTCCCCACAAAATACCCGACAAAAAACTCAATATGACCACGCTGTAGGTGATGAAGAGTGTCTCGCCACTCAGGCCCAAGAATTGACTGTCGGTGAGTGATAACAGTAGGCCGAATAAAAAGGGGATTAAACCCATATAGCCGAGCTTGGCCATGGTGTTGCGTGTTTGAGTTGTCTCCAAGTAATCTGACCTCATAATTGCTGCTCTATTGCATTTTTGAGGGTACTACTGGTTGGCGATGTAGAACTCGGGAAGGTTGCAATCACTTTGCCTTCTTTGCTGACCAAGAACTTGTAGAAATTCCATTTTGGTTTGATACCGGCTTGTTGTTGGATTTCGGCAAAGACTGGGTTTGCGTTTGGCCCAGAGAGTGAAGCGCGCGCCATCATCGGAAAGGTGACGCCATAATCTAGGTAGCAGATTTTAGCGGATTGCTCCTCGCTTCCTCTGTCTTGGCGAAAATCATTACTTGGGAAACCAACAACCGTGAACCCTTCATCTTTATACGTTTGGTGAAGCTGCTCAAGTTGTTCGAATTGAGGCGTGAAACCGCATTGGCTTGCCGTATTCACGATTAATAAAGTCTTGCCTTGAAACTCTTCACATAGCTCAATTTCTTCGTTTGAATTTAACAGCCTTTGTTTGCCGTTGAGTATCTCAGGGCAGCTTGCTGAAAAAGCGAATGAACTTGTTAGGCTCGCGATTAGGGCGGTGGAGCACAGCAGTGAATGTTTCATAAGTCTGACTCATTTTAGTTGGCGTAACTGTTATTACTGTTCAGCGACTTAAAATGATCACTTTAAAGACCAGAATCGCTCCAGTATCAGCTGTCGCTTGAGTGTCAATTGTCGCTTAGCAAATAGGGCTCCACCAAGCGTCTGATGTTTACCTTGGCTCCAAGACGAGATGCCAGCAGGTACATGCCTCCGATCTTTCGGTGGAGGAATAGGGCATCGGCTGGTGGCGTGTGCCAATACTCTTGCTCCATGCTGAGTATGGTTCCTGCTTCACGAAGCCTTTGTGCTAAACCACTGGCTTTGAAGTCGTAATCTTCATCGACAAGCATGGGTTCACACGCCATAGTCACTAAGTTGAGAATCGCTTGGCGCTGGTCTGGGAGTATGGTCTCGCTAAAAAATCCAATTTGCTCTAGGGCTTTGTTTAACCCCTGCTCATCATGATTGACCACAGATGTGAAAGCCATGCGATAACCATCACTGAAACGGTCGCTGTATTCACGGGTGGCTCCGAAATCCAACAAGCCAATCTGTCGTGTTTGTACCACATACAAGTAATTGGCGAAGTTGGGATCGGTTTGCACCATCTTAAAATCGAACAATTCCCTGAACATGAGTTCGAGCAAGCTGTGCATCACAAAATCACGAGTGCTTTGATCATAACCTTCGATTTGCTCTATCGAGATACCCTCAATGAAGTCCATGGCGAGCACCGATTCTGATGAGATTTGCGCATGAATCTTAGGCACGACGAAGTGAGAGTGATCTTTTAATGCATTGTGATAACGAGTCGCATAGTCAGCCTCGCGAGCATAGTCCGCTTCATCGTGGAGCTGTTTCTTTGCTTCTTCTAATAAGCTTTTGTAATCGACCGACTTGGGTATCAAACCGACGATGTTAAGCAATGTACCCACGTTATCTACATCACTGTCGATGCTTTTTCGAATGCCTGGGTATTGGACTTTGACGGCGAGTTTGTCCCCCGCATCGCTATAGGCTTGGTGAACTTGGCCGATAGATGCACTGGCGATCGGTTTAAAGTTGAAGGAAAGGAATTCGGTTTTCCAATTGCTCCCGAGCGAGCTTTCTAACACTTGATTGAGTTGTTTGGTTGGCAGCGGGTCGGCGTCTGAACGCAGGCGAGAAAGAATGTCGGCGAGCTCAGGTTCGAGGACATCGCCAGCGTCCATTGACAACATTTGGCCAAGTTTCATCGCTGCACCGCGCAAGTGTGCGAGTTGGTCAGTCAGGCGAGCAATGTTCTGCGGCGTCAGCATTAAGTCTTTTGCTTTCGGCCTATTGCCCTGTGCGAGTTGTTTGGTGCCTTCCGTTATCACATTGCCCGCGACTCTTGTTGCCAGTGAGGCAAACTTGCTGAATCTTGAAATACGATGGGTAGGTAGATTTCTTTCTTTTGTCGACATAAAGGTTCTCACTTAGTTATCAAGACTCACTACAAAGTTCTATCAATCATTACCCAACCGAATGTTTTGTTGTGGTAACGTGGCTCGCGAAACAGTAAACAGAATTTAAAGGGCAAAACATGAAGTTTATTTGGTTAAAAGTTGCGGTTACCGTTTTAGTTTTTGCTGCGCTGTTTGGTGTGGTGTATTACAAAGTCGCGAGTGGTATGTCTTAACCAAGCGCTATTTTGTGCAGCTGTTACCATCGCAGCGCGACTTTCCGGTTAACCAGAACGAGACTTTATATCGGTTCTTGGCAAATCGTAAATAACACCAATCTGCCACTGGCTTGAATATCGCCCAACGTAAAGGGGCGTATAGCCAACCTTTTCCTACTAAGCGCCAAGCTTGGTAGGTCACGTCTAAACCTAGCAGCAGTTTTCCATTCTCATCTAATGCATGCAAAATGGTGTTGGCTGCGTCGGCCTCAATCTGAGGGTAGTCTGAAAAGGCTTCACTGTAGATATCGATGGTTTGAATCTTATTCTCGGTATCATGCTTGGCAAGTGCCGCCATCTCCTTTGCGCACAATGGACATGTCCCATCGTAAAATATCGTAAGTTGTGTCATCGTCTGTTCGCCTATCATTTCACGACCTTAACCTTCAGTTACCCGTTAAGTCGGCACCCGTCAATTCAATCGCTTGTTATTCAATAATCTAGCAATGGCTACGTGATTGCACCTTTTAAAGATCACTTACCTTGTATCCAAAGCTCTAAAGATGTCCGACTTAGACACTTTGTTCATCCTTTCAAGTCCTTGATTGTTTGGTCAAATCTCTGGTTTATGGACAAATGATGACAAAGCGTCCATTAAAGGTGTGCCTTAAATATATAAAAATCAATAAATTCAACAAGTTGAAATTGGCTTGGAATATGCTCTATCGAACCTACGAATGGCTAAAGGATTTTCTCTAATTTGGGCATGGCAGAAAACCCTAAAAGCATAAGTATGGATAAATGGAGAGAGAACATGAAGGTTATAAATTATTTACTTAGTGTGCTTTTGTTGTTTAGTAGCCCCCAGTTGGCATGGGCTACGGTTGATGTTATGGAACTCGATGGTAACGCGACCAGCGATAATAGTGGTATTGATTGGGATGATGTTAACGATCCCAATAGCATGGTTGGGATTGCTGAATTTTTCCAAAAAGATCGCAATGGTGTGGATCAGATCTTTTGGAAAGGTGGTTCTAAAGATGACTCGGATATTACCGACTGGGCGTTCCGAAGTGCTTCACCGCAACCAAAAGATGACTTTACCAATGCGTATGCTGCTGCCTTTGAAAGTGAAGGTGATTTGCTGATTTATTTTGGTGCCGATCGATATGCGAACAATGGTGATATGTACATTGGTTTTTGGTTCTTACAAGACCAAGTAGGATTACCGGCAGGAGCGACAAAAGGTGATTTCATAGGCGAGCACGTCAATGGAGACATATTGGTCTTGATTTCTTTTCCGCAAGCGAGTGGCGGTAAACCCTATATTGAAGTGCTGCAATGGGATTTGAATAATGGTGATGTGACTGACAACATGACCAGACTGTTCCAGACGGCGGGAGACCCTAAATCCAATGATTTTGTTGGGGCTCGATGTGGCAGTGGTGCTATCGGCGTAGACAAGATATGTGCGATTTCAAATGATGATTCAATTGGTGCGATACCGTTGCCTAATGTTTCTGGATGGGAATATTTGGCAAAAACTGGGGAAACTACGTCTATTCCGACGGAGAGCTTTGTTGAAGGGCGCCTGAACTTATCTGCGCTGTTGAATGATGAGTTTGGTATCAGTGACATTCCTTGTTTCAGTAGCTTCTTAGTGGAGTCACGAGCTTCCCGTTCGATTGATGCATCTTTGGCTGACTTCGTTGTCGGCTCATTCAGTTTATGTAGTATCAGCATAGCGGCGACTTGTAACACAACCAGTTTTACTGTTGATGGCATGTTCAATATCGACTACACCGTGACGGTTACTAACACTGGTCCTGGTTCGTTGGGCACTAATGGTGGCTACGAAGTGGCCTTTTTGTCGGATTCTCCAATCTTAGGTGCGCTTCCAGTGGTGGGTAATGGTGATGAAGTGTGGAGCGTCGGTGAGTCATTCTCATTCATGGGTAATTACCTGTCTGTAAATAATGGTGCCGTCGGCGTGATCGATGGTTCAGTGGATCTTGACGGGCTTATCGTGAATGCTCAAGCGCCCGTGGCTTACAATTGTCCGCCAATAGATTTGAGTCCAATGGTTGAGATTTCTAAGGTATGTAATAGCTTCTTAGAGGTTGATAGCGGTCAAGTTGTGCTTAAGAAAACCTATGATGTTGAAATATGTAATACCGGTGATATTCCATTGGCCATTGAATCGCTGATGGACTCTAAGGATGATTCTTTGAGCCGTTCTGATTTACCTACCGAAGTCGTCAACAGCAGTTATTACCTCGACTTCGCGTTACCTTGTGATGATCTTGAGGATGTGACCACATGTGGTGCTGGCAATATGTGTAGTGCATTAAGTGCCGACCCAGAGCTGTTTGCTTGTAAAACGGGGGAGGGAGAGTGGATACCGAACTTTGGTGATGCGATAGGTCAAGTGTGTACACAAGTAAGCAAAACCTATGCGCCAAATGTGTTACCAACTGGAGTTGACGGAATGCTATCGAATCAAGTGACAGCAACATTTGACTCGCTGTTCTTGCAAGAAGCATTTATGGAAACATCGAATATTGCAACCTGTGATGTTTGCCCATTTACTGTACCTGAGCCATAAGTACTTTCATTAATTGTACTCACTTTACTTCTAAAGCAGCCTAGCTCGTTAGGCTGCTTTTTTCATTAGTTAATTAACTAGGCGACTTAAATTACTATTTGATGTTTTTTAATTAGCTTATATAAGGTTGTCCGAGAAATAGACAAGGCTTTAGCAGATTGGGAAATATTGTAGTGGTGTTGCTGAATCACACGATGAACATTTTTTGAGGAGAGTCGAGTGTCCCCCTTTGTGTCGGGCAGCGCGTCTTTCAATTGAATCCCCATATGGCGAGTAGAAAGGGCGCTTGAGTTAGAAAGAACAATCGCTCTTTTTATACAGTTGAATAACTCTCTGACATTGCCCGGCCAGTGATATTGTTTCATTTGCTCAAGGGTGTCACTAGGAAGCTTGGTTTTGGATGCGTATTTGTGCTTCAGTTCGAATCGAACCAAATCTTCTATGTCTTCTTTATGATCATTGAGTGGCACTAGCTCCAATGGAAGCACATTTATCCGATGAAAGAGGTCTTTACGAAATTTACCCGCAGCAACGGCTTGTTCGATGTTGACGTTGGTGGCAAAAATCACACGGCAATCTACGGGCAATTGGTTGCTACTGCCTAATCGCTCTATCAAGTTATTTTCTAGAAAGTGGAGTAAATAGGTTTGAAGCGACAGTTCAAGGTCGCCAATTTCATCTAAAAATAGAGTCCCTCCATTCGCTCTTTCTACATGTCCGACGTAGCGTTTGTTTGCTCCCGTGAATGAGCCTTTTTCAAAACCAAATAACTCGGAGTGAATCAGGGATTGTGGAATTGCGCCACAATTTACTGCGATGAAAGGTTTCTGGTTACGAGCTGACGCTTCATGTATTAAACGCGCACATAGACTTTTTCCTGTTCCTGTTTCCCCTTGAATCAGCACTGGAAAATCGTTGTTAGCGATCTTAGTTATCTTCTTTTTCAGTTGTTGGATGGTGCTGGATTGCCCCACTAATTGATATTCATGGCATGAATCAGGCTTAGGTTTGTGTTGCTTGGTGTCTACCATGCCATACGCATGCCCTAAATTTCGACAGAGCCATTCAGTATCAATAGGTAGATGGTAATAATCCCAATAGGTTTGCTTAATGAGCGATAAGTTGCGGCTTGGTGGTTGGTTACAGATAGCGATTGCTTTCAAACTTGGAAAGCGAGCCTTGAGCGTTGATATTTGCTCACATTGCTTGTCGATCGAGGATGATGTTAGACAAGAAATCAAAATGGGTGAGTAGCTGTCGCTGCGGGTGTTGAGTAAGTGAATGGCTTGTTCGGTCGTTTCTGCAATTTGAGCTTCCCAGTTATGGAGGCGCAACTCATCTACCCACTGATTATGGAGCAGGCATGTGGTGTTGCATAACAAAATCACAGAACGAGTTATTGGCTCAGGTGATACTCTTTTTGATGGCATTGTGCTCACTCTTCATGTTTCGACTCCATGATGAAACCTACAGTAAGCCCCCTAAATATCCCATAAGCTTAGAAGCAAAATTCAATTAATTCGAGTACACAAATCTGCTAGCGTTGATCTAGCAAGTAGCATTGTCTCAAGCGGGGAAGTCAATCAGGTGCTTTACTTACTGAGAGTAAAGGCATCCATGAATATCGTGTGTTTGCTGCTTTTACTGTTTTGTTTATTGATGTTCACAAGGTAAACTCCGCGCTAATCACTAACGATAAAGAGCCGATATTGATGATAATTAACGTAGCAAAAAAGTTCATTTTAGCAGCTTCTGCGCTGGTGCTAGGTGGTTGTGTGAGCTATAGCGTTACTGAACAAGAAATGACGAACTATCTGCAAGATTCGGTGATGCTAGAACAAGAAGTCGGTGTGCAAAACGTTATGTATGCGCAAGTGGCTGTTGATGACTTAGCGGTGCAAATTGGCCGAACTGATGCCGAGCGTGTGTCTGTTCTGGCGAATACCAATGCAAAAGTTCAGGTGTTTAACATGCCGAACATGGGGTTGGATCTTGATATCGAGTTCAGTGCGATTCCCGAATACGACAAAGAGAGTGGTGAGGTCTACTTAAAGTCTCTGCGCCTAGAGCGCTTTGAGGAAAAGGGAAAACAGCTCTCTCCTGAAATAGAGAAGTTACTTAAGCCTGCCATTTCTATGATTGGTTTTGCGTTGTCCCAGTCGCCAGTTTACAAATTGGACAGTAACAAGGTGCAAGAGTCATTGATCAAGTCATCGGAACCGAACCTGGTGATTAAAGACAATAAGCTGGTCATCGAGTTATTCGATTAATCTTTCACATAAGCTTAGATTCAGCATAAAAATACAATGGCTGCCGATTCGGTGGCCATTTTTGTTTGTGTTGAACAAGCAAGACTTCTGTTTTTGGGCTGTTTATTAAGCTTGTTTTCTCAGGTTCATTTATTGAATTAGCCGCGTATCTCACCTTTACTTTACTCTTGTGAGCAAATCATCGCTTCAGTCATCAAATCATAAGAAAGCAAAGGTGAACGAACTATGAAGAGTCCAGTAATCGCGGATAACAAACCCGTCAAAGTCGAGCTGACAGAGGGAGAAGAGTATTACTTTTGTACCTGCGGCCGATCTAAAAGTCAGCCCTTTTGTGACGGTTCCCATGCCGGGACGGGTTTCAAACCGAAAAGCTTTGTCGCCGAAGAAAGCGGAGACGCCTACCTTTGCCGCTGTAAGTATTCCAACAACCTTCCTTTCTGCGATGGCACTCATAAACAGTTTACTGCTGAACAAGTTGGGCAAGAAGGCCCTGATGTTCATATCCAAGCGGTAACGCCCGATCTCTCGCCAGCGGCTTCTGCAACCAAAGAAGAGCCCACAGTTGAGTTCATTCATCAACTGGCACGAGATGGCTTATCCAAAGTGGGTCATCATGGGCCAATGACCTCAATGGGCGTCCCAAGATATCTATTACCTCATTGGGATGATATTCAAGTGATGGTTGCACAAATGGCGACGAAACCGTTATTGGAAAATGTGCCAGTCGGTACTGAGCTTATTATTGGGCCAAAAGCGGAAAAGCCGCTTAAATTGAACATCTCCTTGTTTGTATCTGACATGAGTTTTGGGTCGTTATCTGAAGAAGCGAAAATATCTTTAGCAACAGGCGCGGAGCTTGCGGGAACTGGGATCTGCTCGGGAGAGGGCGGCATGTTGCCCGAAGAGCAAGCTGCGAATTCTCGTTACTTTTATGAATTAGCCAGCGCACAATTTGGTTACGATGAATCTAAGCTCAAAAACGTTCAAGCTTTCCACTTTAAAGGTGGGCAGGGTGCTAAAACCGGAACAGGCGGTCACCTACCGGGAGCGAAGAACATTGGCAAGATAGCAGAGGTGCGTGGCATTGAAGCGGGTACAGCTGCGATTTCTCCACCGACCTTTGTTGATCTAAAAACCGCCGAGGATTTCAAAAAATTTGCCGATAGAGTTCGAGAAGTGACGGGCGGAATTCCTATTGGCTTCAAGCTCAGTGCCAATCATATCGAAGAGGATATTCAGTTTGCATTGGATGCTAGTGCAGATTACATCATCTTGGATGGGCGTGGCGGTGGTACTGGGGCGGCGCCAGAGATGTTCCGTGACCATATTAGTGTGCCGACCATTCCAGCACTCGCTCGTGCCAGAGCCTATCTAGACAAGCAAGGTGTAAGTGACAGAGTCACCTTAATCATTACCGGTGGGCTGCGTGTTCCGATGGACTTTGTGAAGGCGATGGCGCTTGGTGCAGATGGTGTCGCTATCTCAAACAGTGCCATGCAGTCTATTGGGTGTGTTGCTGCCCGAATGTGTAACACCAATAATTGCCCTGCGGGTATTGCGACTCAAAAAGCCGACTTACGCCAACGGTTGAATGTCGAGAAAGCATCGAATCAGCTTAAGAACTTCTTCGAAGCCTCGACAGAATTAATGCAAGTGATGGCGAGAGCATGTGGTCATGATCATTTGAATCAATTTAACTCTCATGATTTGGCAACATGGAATCGCGAGATGGCAGAGCTATCGGGCGTTGCTTATTCGGGTATCAGCTCATTAAATAAACTTAAGTAAATAACCTTTCGATAAAGCACATCTACTGCATTTGTAGGTGTGCTTATTTTTCCTGTGGCATACAACGTCATACATCACTCGTCGTAATTGGCTGCTTTATAAGCACTTTAAAATTATTTTCTGTTTTTTGAAAATATCGCTTTACCTCAAGTTAACTTGAGGTTTTATCATCCTCCCCAATCTAAATACACAGACAATCGCCTCTGAATCCATGAATGTGGAAAGGTGATACAAATGAATTAGGAACCAACAATGAAAGTATTAGCGATTGGCGCGACCAACAGTAAAGCATCGATTAACCAACAATTGGCAGCGTACACTGCAAGCTTAGCCGAGGGCGCACAAGTCGAGGTGCTCGATCTTAATGATTTCGAGATGCCTATTTACAGCGAAGACAGAGAAAAAGAGTCCGGCGTTCATCAACACGCGAAGCGCTTTTTCAGCAAGATTGGCGAAGCTGATGCTGTGGTCATCTCTTTTGCTGAGTACAACGGTTCATACACCGCGGCCTTTAAAAATGTGTTCGATTGGGCATCGCGCATCGATATGAAAGTGTACCAAGGCAAGCCTGTGGTGATGCTTTCTACCTCTCCTGGTCCAGGTGGCGCAACCTCGGTACTATCTTCTGCAGTGAACTCAGCGCCTTACTTCGATGCTGATGTGAAGGGTTCAATGTCGGTACCGAGTTTCTATGACAACTTTAATGTAGAAACGGGAGAAGTCATCAATGCCGAAATGGCCGAGAACCTGAAATCGATCATGAGTCAGATTTAGAGACCGAATGACACCTCAATAAGACAAAGCAGCCATGTTCATGACTGCTTTTCGTTGAGCTTGCTGTCAAAGTTTAAGGGCATTAACTGGTTAAGGTAAAAATAGGTCGCTATTCTAAAGTTAAAGTAAACTTTAAATGTTTATGACCTCAAGGATAGTTTAACAATGAGAAACATCGTATACCTCACCATAGGCCAGTTGGCAGAGCGCAGTGGCGTGGCGCCTTCGGCTCTGCGTTTTTATGAAACCAAAGGATTGATTGCGTCTATCCGAACCAATGGTAATCAACGCCGTTATCAATCAGCGATGCTGAGACGAATTGCCCTGATTCAAGTCGCTCAGTCGATAGGATTTACGCTTGAAGAAATTACCGAAGAGCTGTCTAGCTTGCCGATGAACCACACCGCAACCAAGCGAGATTGGGAGCGAGTGGCAAAGAAATGGCAAGGGCAACTCGATAGTAAGATGGCACAGATCCGTTCATTACAAGAAAACCTCACAGGCTGTATTGGCTGCGGCTGTCTGAGTATGCAGAAGTGCCATCTATTAAACCCAGAAGATATTCTGCATGACCAAGGACAGGGGGCTCAGCGTATCGTTGAGTAACATTTCTGCTTTAAGTTAAACCTATTCGGATCAAGTTTTAGGTCCTGGTTTATATTCGTGTCAAATCATCGAAGCCTATGCATTCAATATGGTTGGCTGCAAGCCACTGTTTCAATATCGGGTTGGTTAAGAGCGCGTGTTCTTCCACTCTCTTTTCGTGGTAGCCAGACAACGACTTTAGCTCGTCACTTGCAGCTAATGAAGGGTGGCACATCAATTCGATTATGCCGTTTGGCATGGTACTTTGGTGGCTTAGCAGTACATTTTGTAAATCAACTAATGAAATCCCACCATCAAAAAAACGCATATCGAAGGCGTCAGGGGTTGGCACTGACAGCAAATCTTGGCCGCTCAGAATATTGTCTATACGCCTTACTGGTAGGCCGATGTTGTTTACCGTTCGAGTAAATGCCGCTTTTAATGCCTTATAGACACCACCAAAGTGATGACTATCGATATGGTTGATCTTTAGACCCGCAGAAAGCGCAGCTTGATACTGAGCGTTAAGCTCAAGCTCTACTTCTTTTTTAACCACATCACTCTTGTCAAAAAGAGTGGCTTTGTCCAAAAAGTTACCGTGTTCGTCTACTAAGCTTGAAACCAGTTCTGGTGGCGTCAATGGCTTTCCTGAAGTAACGGTAAAGTGTAAACCCACTTCCGGTACTAATCCTTGGTGATAGAGTTCGATGGCGTGTTGTGTGCCGGGTTGGTTCATCATGATAGTGGTCGACTTCACGATTCCTGCTTCAAAGCAGTCGACGATGCCGTGGTTAACACTTTCTGTGAGACCGAAATCATCGGCATTGAATATTAATTTCATCGCGACCTCATATTATAATTTTGGATATCAATGACTTGAACTAGCTCAGTATTCATTGAGCTACTCCCAAGGTTATTATTTATTTTGTGTGAGATGGTGCGCAAACGCAGGCATGAAGTCTAAGTTCTCACGAATCGTTTCCTGCAAAGCTTCTTCGATGTGTGAGCCACTATCGACGATAGGGTTTAAGATCAGAGCACGTTTTGCTGTTGCGATGTCCCCCGTCATCGCTGCTTTAACGGTTAAGGTTTCAAACTCTTTCATCTGCTGAATCAAGCGTAGCGTGTCGCTATCAAAAGGTTCGACGTTCAGTGGCAGGATCTCACTGCTGGTGATTACCGAACTCACTTCTACCGCGCAGTCATCGGATAATCCTTGAATCGCACCATTGTTGCGAGTGTTGACGTGCATGATAGAACGTTTGTTATTGTGGATACTGCTCATGAGCTCACAGGCCGCTTCAGAGTAGTAAGCACCACCTCGTTCTTCTAACAATTGAGGCTTGGTATCGAGCATGGGATCTTTGTAGATCTCTAACAACTGATGTTCAACCTTGGCAACTAAGTCTGCGCGATTGGTGCTGTTTTCAGACGCAGCAAACTCTTTGTCTAAGATGTCTCTGGATTGGTAGTAGTAACGTAGGTAAGCACAAGGAACGATGTTCAGAGAACGAATCAATTCAGCGTCCCATTCAAAGGGAGGGATGTTCTTTGGCATCATTTGATCGTTACCACCGAGGAGTTGCTCGATGAGTTCTCCCAATTTATCTTCACCTTTATGAAGCACCTTACGAGCCCACACTAGGTGGTTTAATCCGGCGATTTGCATCGTCATATCTTTACGTTCTGCACCAAGCATTTTCGCCGCGCCTAGCTCCATGTTGACGGGAACGTTACATAGACCAACGGTTTTAATGGTTGAGTGCTTAATCAGTGCTTCCGTTACCATGCCTGATGGGTTGGTGAAGTTGAGTAACCACGCATTCGGGCACAACACTTCCATTTCTTTCGCTATCTCGAGTGCAATCGGAATGGTTCGGCAAGCATTAGAGAAGCCACCTAAACCATTGGTCTCTTGCCCAATCATGCGATATTTCAATGCGATTCGTTCGTCGCGCAGCCTGGCTTCTATTCTTCCAGCACGAAATTGAGAGCAGACAAAATCCGCTTCTTTCAGAGCTAATTGTCGATCCGTGGTGAGGTGAACATTAATCTCACAGCCTGCTTTGTTTATCATTCGCTTGGTGAGCCCTGCGATTATCTCCGCTTTTTCCATGCCTTCTTCGATATCTACCAACCAAAGATCAGAGATAGGTAATTCGTGATGGCGCTTGATCAGTCCTTCAACGAGCTCTGGGGTGTAACTTGAGCCACCACCAATTACGGTTACTTTGAGTTTTTGATTCTGTTGCATGCTGTTCACCATTTAATGTTGTAGATTACTTGGTTTAATTTATATGATGGTTACATACACCGGCAAACCAGTTTTGACGACTTATGAATTAGTGAGGTTAATGCATGGGGCTATTCGAAAATCGCCAACAAACGTTGTCACTGCTGCACACCTTTAGTGTTGCGGCTAAACATCTAAGTTTTACACTTGCCGCCGATGAGCTCTTCTTAACTCAGGGAGGGGTCAGCCATCGCATCAAAAAACTCGAACAACAACTGAAGTTCAATCTGTTTGTGCGCAAGACAAGAAAGCTCGAACTGACGCCAGAAGGTCAGCGAGTGTTATCCATGTTGAACGTGTCGTTTGAGTCTATCTTTTCCGAACTCATGGATATTCAAACGGGTGAGCTCAGCGGGGAGTTATATATCGCGACATCGCCTTATTTCGCTTCCTCGTGGTTAATGCCCCGCTTGCCGGAATTCAGACGTTTGTATCCGAATCTAAGCATTAAACTGCAAACCAAACAGAATCAGTCAGACTTCCAGTTTGAACCTTATGACGTGGCAATTTTCTATAGCGAAGGTCATTACCCAAACCATTACAGTGAGCGGTTATTCAGTGGAGTAAGAACCCCAGTGTGCAGCCCTGAATACGCGAAACGCTTCAATTTAGACCAAGGCATACAACACTTAGATGATGTGCGTTTCATCCACAATGGTGATATCACTGCGTGGCAACGTTGGTTACATGAAGCTCAAAGTGATACCAACTGCGCGCTTCAGTGTGACTATTACAGCGATAATCGCTTGGCGATGGATGCAGCG
The DNA here is from genome assembly GCF_000272105.2 of Vibrio splendidus 12E03. Taxonomy (GTDB): domain Bacteria; phylum Pseudomonadota; class Gammaproteobacteria; order Enterobacterales; family Vibrionaceae; genus Vibrio; species Vibrio splendidus_I. The sequence goes on along the minus strand of NZ_AJZD02000284.1, from coordinate 14,450 downwards.
ATATTATCGATGGGGCTGGCACTAGGGCGGTTAGAGTTCATGACACCGCAGATTGAACAAGGCTTGTTGGTCGCGCCTCTTATGAGCATTGAATCGGGCAAAGGGTATGATTTAGTGTGTCCGAAAGGCATGGAGCAACGAACTAAGTTTCAGGTGTTTGCTCAATGGGTTAAGCAACAGTTGTGACCGAATAGCGTGCCTAGACAAACACGAATTATAGGTCTAGTTTAGGTGGTTCTTTCAATAAAAGAAGAGGTTAGTTATGTTCAGCCATGTTTTTCTCGGTACCGAAGATATTCAACGCGCGAAGGCTTTTTATGACCCCATCATGAAGGTGCTTGGTTATAGCGAAGGCTCTGTTGACCCCAAAGGGCGCTGTGTTTACGTTAGCCAAACGGGTGTGTTGGGCTTAACGAAGCCGATTGATGGGCAGCCAGCAACGCACGGTAATGGTATGACTATAGGCTTTCTAGCTTCTTCTCCAGAGGTGGTAGATGAATGGCATCGTGTCGGCGTCGAAAATGGCGGTACTAGCATTGAAAATGGCCCCGGGGCGAGAGGTTCTGACGAAAGTCGCTTGTACATGGCTTATTTGCGAGATCCTGATGGAAACAAGATCTGTGCGACTCACTTCATGCCGTAGTTTACCTTATGTCATCGTTCATTTTATGCCACAGTGGCGTATACTTAGATCATGTTGATGGTTCGGAATTAGCGAAGTCACTGCTCTGAACTTGCTAGCTTCCTGAATACTCAAAATTTTGCAAAGGATCAGCTAAATGACATCGAACGAACTGTTTTATGAAAGCTTTGAGCGCTGCCGGATTGACCAAGAATTTCTCGAAACGTTTTTGGCTGATTTTTGCGAGCATAATCCAAGGTTTTCAGAACGTTTTGAAAATATAGGGTTAGAGCAACAAACCAAGATGCTTAAAGCCTCGATCATTCTTATCTACAACTCTGCTGGTCTGCCGAGCGTGCGTAACTCAGTAAAGAAATTAGGTAAAAGGCATAAAGACTTAGGGCTGGATATTTCCGAAATTGAGCTCAACGAGTGGTTCAATTCGTTACTCAATACGGTTAAAAAATACGACCCTCACTATGATGAAAGCGTCGAACGAGCTTGGACAGAAACCCTCGAAGCAGGCTTGACTATCATGAAGAAAGAGTGTGTTGTGCCAGATCCTGTGAATCGATAGGTAAGTCACCAGCAGCTTTTCTTGAAAGGTAGATTTCGTTTGAGAGGTAAGCCATGAATCAGGTTTACCTCAATTCTTAATCTTTTGACTCCTTATTAAAAATGAGCAGCCCAACCAATTAGGAACCCTTGCGATGCTGTGTCGTACTCGAAGGTTCCTTTGTTTTTGTAATCAACCCAGGTCGATTTGTAGGCAACATTTAAGTCAGACCAACTGTTTATCTGGTATCGAACTCCAGTTAACAGAGATGAGGTAAAGTTGGTGTCACTGCCAAGCCCTGCGTCAATAGTTGCGTGAAACTTCCAATCCTTATTGATCTGCGTTATCCATCTCACACCTATTTGGTAATCAACCCAATCTTCATCGAGTGATCGGTCTGCACTTAGATTGCCACCTGAACCGTAAAGCTTGGCATCAATGTCGTTATCCCACCAACGAAGCCCAAACAGATAATCAATCGTACCAAAATTGTATTGGTAGCGCTTAAAACCCTTAACATCTAAAACACCTTGTCGGATATCAAGGTTGCCTCTTAATAACTCTGCGTTGGATCCTAATACCGAGTTTGTTTTTCCGCTTAGTTTCATGAAGCTGTAGTCAATGTAATAGCCCCATTGATTGTCATAGACACCCTCTAAACGCACCATTGCGGTCATATCAAGATGATCCATGATGAATGCAGGATCCACATCGACATCAGCAGACAAATCACCAATGGTACTGTCTCCGCGGATATTGAGTGCGAGCGCGTAAATTTCGAAGCTATGTTGCCACTTTTGTGTATCCGCTTGTGCGCTTGCTTCCTGAGCATTTACGGTTGAGCTGGCAGCCAATGCTGATGCGAGTAGGTAATGCCATTTAGCCATATTGATATCCTTATCTTCGATGTGAAATAGCACGAATGTGAATGTGTGTTTTAACTATCCATTTTCCACATATGCAATTTGTATATTGCTGATTGTAGACTATGTTTTTTGAAAAGAGCCAAATTAAAAGAGTAAGGATATGAAGCCACAAAGTGTTTTTTTGTTCGTCTCTGTTTTGGGTTTAACACCGATTGCGTTGTCGTACGGTTATGCCCCCGTTGTCTCCCTTGATTATCTTTTCGGAATTGATGCTAGCCCTATCAATGTCACTCATATCTTTCGTGCTGTGATGGGGTTGTACTTAGCGTTGGCTCTGTTTTGGATAGCAGGGGCGTTACTAAAGAAATACCGACTGCCAGTACTCTACAGTTTGGTGGTCTTCATGTTGGGTTTGGCTGCCGGCCGAGTCATTAGCTTGGTGATAGATGGCATGCCTCACTGGCTACTTGTCGTCTATCTACTATTGGAGCTTGGCTTTGGTTTGGTAGGAATAAAAATGGTTCACAAAGAGCAATCTGAAACAGTATAAGGACATTCTATGAAAAGGATTTTCCACCTTGTTGTGATGAGTGTGTTGAGTAGCTTTTCGCTATCGGCATGGTCAGCCCAAGAGCAACCGAATATTTTTGTTATCTTCACTGATGATATTGGGATCTCAAACCTGAGTGCCTATCACAATGGCGTGATGAGCAGTGAAACACCGAATATCGACAGTATTGCCGAGAAGGGCATGTTACTCACCGATTACTACGCTCAACCATCGTGTACTGCGGGTCGTTCCGCCTTCTTAACTGGGCAATTACCAGTACGAACGGGCATGCACTCTGTTGGATTACCGGGTGGCCCTGTGGGTTTGAGTGCGGATACCCCAACGCTTCCAGAAATGCTCAAGAGCATGGGCTATGTGACGGGGCAGTTTGGTAAAAATCATTTAGGTGACCGAGATGAATTCCTACCGACAATGCACGGTTTTGATGAGTATTGGGGTTGGTTGTATCACTTGAATGCGATGGAATACACCGAAGACCCTGATTGGCCAAAAGATGGATCGTTAGATGCCTTTGCACCTCGTAACGTGATCTATTCAAGAGCGGATGGTAAGGGCGGACAATCCATTGAGGATGATGGCGCGCTGTCGATTGAGCGTATGCGCACACTGGATGATGAAGTCAATAAACACGCTATCAACTTTATCGAAAGGGCGGTTGAAGCGGAGAAGCCATTCTTTACTTGGTATTGCCCATCACGAGGTCATGTTTGGACGCACCTTTCGGAAGAGTATGAAGCCATGCTTGGCCAGAACGGGTGGGGGCTGCAAGAAGTGGTGATGAAAGATCTTGATGATCACGTTGGTGAGATGCTTGCCAAAATGGAAGAACTCGGCATTGCAGATAACACCATCATCATTTTCACGGCCGATAATGGTCCTGAAATTATGACATGGCCAGATGGCGGCATGACACCGTTCCATGGCGAAAAAGGCACAACATGGGAAGGTGGTGTTCGTGCTCCTGCATTAGTGAGTTGGCCGGGTAAAATCCCAGCTGGCAGTGTCGGCAATGGCATCTTTGATGGTATGGATTGGTTACCAACACTGATTGCAGCGGCGGGTGGCCCAACAGATCTGAAAGAGAAAATGTTGAAAGGTCACGATGGTTTTAAAGCACACCTCGATGGTTACAACCAAGTCGATATGTTGACGGAAAAAGGCGAGTCGAATCGTAAAGAGATTTACTACTACGAACGAGACAAGCTACAGGCCGTTCGAGTTGGAGATTGGAAGGCGCACTTCGTCGTTCAGAATCACGGTTGGAGTGGTCCTAAAGAAGAACTTAACGCGCCACTACTGTTTAACTTACGACGCGATCCTTACGAACGAGCTGCGGAAGAATCAGGCATGTACCTGAAATGGATGGGGCAGAAGATGTGGGCGTTTGGCCCTGCTCAAGCCGCTATTCAGCAACACTTAGCAACCTTCGAAGAGTGGCCGCCAGTCACACCTGAATCTCCGGCAGAGAAAACCGGAGGTGTGGGGAATTAGTTAAATATCATAAAAAATCCCGCTCTGTGTGAGCGGGATTTTTATTGGAATGCGTCTAAACCTTAGCTTTATTTTAGCGTTGTTTTTCGCTCTATAAACTTCACTGGCACCATCAATTTAACCAAACTGGTGTCATGCTCTTGAATTTGGCTAACGACAATTTTTACTGACTCACGAGCAAGGCGTCTGAAATCCTGCTTGAAGGTGGTGAGTTGGTAGTTCAACCACTGAGTCTGTGGAATATCATCAAAACCAATTACTTGCAGATCTTCAGGAATACGCAGATTGAACTCTAAGCGCGCTACATCCATGACTGCCATCGCGAGGTTATCTGTCGCGCAGAATATCGCTTGCGGCTGTGTTGGTTCTGAAAACAGAGTCCGAATGGTATCTAGAGCATCAAGGTAGTCGTAATCCGCTTCAATAACACGAGCTTGCTTGCCAGTGAGGTCTTCGAACTCTGAACAAAAGCCCGCTTCACGTTCGCCATTGGTGTAAGTCGGTACGTTACCTGTTAGATAAACCGCTGACTTTGTTCCAACGCTATGTAAATGCTGAGCAGCAACTTGGCCTGCTGCATAGTTATCGCTCACCACATGGCTGCTCTTAGTGCCTTCAACTACACGAGCATATTGAACAATTGGGATGTCGAACTCTTCACACTCTTCATAAAGTGACTTGTTGAAGGTTGCAGAAGCGGCAATCACACCATCAACTCGATACTGGAAGATATTAGGGATCGAGTGGTTGTCGTTTCCATCAACTTGCCAAGGAATCAATACCGCAGAGTAACCCTGCTTTTGTAGCTCAGTAGAGATAAGCTGCAGAGTTTTCATGTGGATAGGGTAGTCGGCATCTGGGAAAACTAAGCCAATCAATTTGGACTCATTTGTCGTCAGACTGCGGGCAAAGGCATTGGGACGATAATTCAACGATTTTGCTGCATCGAACACTTTCTGCTTGGTCTTTTCAGACACTGAACTGCCCGGGACAAATACACGAGATACAGTTGATTGAGAAACGCCAGCAAGCTTAGCGACATCTTTAGAGGTGACGGTTGGCTTTGACGCCGTGGAGTGTTTTGGAGAGCTCATAGACCATACTTTTGAACCAAATTGATTGTGCATAGAGTAACATAATTAGGTACGTACTCAAAAATACAATATGCCATGATTGGATGAGAAATAAGGGTTAATAGAGAGTGTTGAATATTATTCTGGGTATGACCCAAAAAAGCTCTGCGTTAACAGCAGAGCTTTGTTTAAAGAATTTATGAATCGACTAACTGGGCGTTAGAAGTAGTAACGAATACCTGCAGCGAACTGGTCGTCTCTGTTTTCGAATTTATTGCCAACGAGCTGATCTTTACCTAGGTCGAATTGGTATTCAGTCCAAACTAGGAATTTGTTCTTCTGGAAGTGGTATTCAACACCAGGAATAAGCAGGTTACGCTCATAGCCATCTGTTTGGTCATCACGATCTTCCATGTAGTTGTAGTTCAACGTAGGGCGTAGGCCATTGTCGAAGTGGTAGTACGTGTAGATTTCACCACCTAGGGTATCGAACATTACATCCGTACCGCCTTGGCTTACTGCTTCCCAGTTTTCGCCAACATGGAAAGTGGCACCTGCGTAGAAGCCACCGTTGCTGTAGTTCGCACCCAACAACATAATACGCATGTTGTCGCCGTCTTCTACGCCGATTACGCCTGCACCTAAGTCGGTAACTTCATTTTGATGATAAGCCGCCCCAAGTGTTACACCGTCAGCAGGTTTGTAAGTGATCGACGCACCCATACCGTTTTTCAATGAAACTGTCGCATTACTCGCTAGTGCAACATCTTCACGTGTGGTTTGGTAAGTGAAGCCGTAGCTTACTTGGTCGTTGATTGAGTTACGGTAAGTTATGGAGTTTTCTGCTCGACCTGTACCAGATGCAACACCCCAGTCAGAAAGGTTGTAAACACCTGAGCCGCGAGTACCGAAGACACGACCTAAGTCGGTGTACCATGCTACGTCATAAAAAGTAGACCACTGCTTAGTACCCGCAGCAATCTTGCCGTACTTGTCGTGCTCTACGCCAGCGTATAGAAGTCGGTCGTAAATATTGTCGCCGTTCGCACCAGAGTTGTAACCCCATTCGGCATGGCCAAAGCCAGTCCAACCGTTGTCTAGACCCATTTGACCTTTAAGGCCGAAACGAGAACTACCGCTGTTCCATTCACCGTTGTGGTCGCCGCCCTTATCTTGGTAACGAACGTCAAAACGACCGTCTAAAGTAAGGCTATCGCCCGCGTCATTGGTAAAAGTGTGTGCAGCAAAAGCAGAACCCGATGTAAGTGCTGTCAGAATCACTGCAGAAAGAATCGACTTGTTCATTGTTATTCTCTTTATTCAGGCCGCAGAAAGCCACCGTGCTTTCAAGCCCGTTATATTAGTAATGGTTTGGCAGGGTGTACCCCATCCATGAGGCACGAGTTGATTCAATTATTAGTGGAGCAATAATGAATGGTGTGGAGCACTTACTAGGAGCGATAAGGGTCTCCTAGTAAGCGTAGCAACTTAAACTAGATGTCCATTTAGGTTGCCACTATTTCGTTTCAATCTTTGGGATTAAAGCCTTTCATTTACAGCGTTGGGTTCATGATGGTTGAAGTGCGTTCGAACACATCTAGACCTTGCTGTTGTAGCCAGTAAGGAAGGTCGATAAGAACCCAGTTTTCAGACAGTTTGTCACCGTCACGGTAGTAAACGTCAACCACTTGCATGTTTGCGCGTACTTCACCGCCAGTCATACCTAGGAAGCCGCCTGTTGGTGTGTTTGATAGGTTTGGCCAACCGAAGAAACAAGAGAAGTTACCTTCAGCGAAACGACAAACGTGGCCGTTGAACTTCTTGTCTTTCAGGTTGTTACGGAAAGGAAGTTGGTGCTGCTGTTGGTAGCGAGGAATTGTGTAAGACGCGCCGATACCACATGGGCCGTACCAAATCATGTCTTTTGACCAGCTTTTCTCTAGTACTTCTGGTGGGCAGCCCATCGCGCCGCTGTCGTTAAGAGCAGATAGGTCATCAACCATTTTGTTTACTAGAGCAAGAGTCGCAACGCCTTCTTCTGGAGCTGCATCTTCAAACAACAGACCGTCGTGGTTGCGTGGGCCAGGGTATACGAAGTGCTTACCTGTTGATGGTGGAAGTGGGTAGCAACCCGCTTGATCCATCATGCCTAGAAGGTCTAGGAACAGGCCTGTCTTAGTGATTTTGCCATCAACAACACAGTTAAACTCTGCGTAGCGAACGTTCATGATCTTGCCAGTAGGGCGCATGCCTAGGTATTCAGCGTCGAATAGACCCATGAAGTGACCCATGCTCATTACCCAAATCTCATCTGGGTTAACTTCGTTGTTACCACCGATGAAGATATCTTGACGACGCTGCATGCGAGTCATTGATTTCATCATAGGAGCCCAGAATACGTCAGCCGCAGCTTGCGCGCTTTCTTGCTCACGGAATGGGTAAACACCACGCCACAAGTAATCTTCAGAAGTGTGTGCTTTCAGAACTTCTGCAACGTTCTCGTGAGTTGCGTTTTCCATTGCATCAAAGTATTCGCGAACAATGCGTTTAGCTTCTTGATATTTAGACATAATAATTTCTCTTTGTGTTGTCGAGTCAACATTCGGAACAGGACTCGATTTGGATTTTGTTACCGGCTGACTGTTCAGCCGGATTGATGTTTGTTTCTTGCCTGAGAGATCTTCAACCAAAGGGAATTAAGCCTTAGCTGCTTCCGCTTTTTTGCTCTTGTCGAAGATGCCGCCTTTCAATGTTTCTGGTAGAGATAGCCACAGTAGACCAGCCACAATCCATACGATTGGCGAGCCCCACATTGCTGTCGCAAGGTCGCTGCGTTCTTGGATGAATACCAACACCATTGGTGCCCACATGCCGATGATACGACCGCCGTGGAACAGTGCTGCACCGAAGCTACGTAGGTGGGCTGGGAACAATTCAGAGAAGTAACCACCCCATACCGCAGAAGCAGACAGGCCGAAGTTGTAGATAAGACCTAGGATAGCCAGCATGTTTAAGCTGCCGATCATCACATCGCTTGGTGCCACGAAGAATACTGAAGCCATTACACCAGCAAGAATGAAACCAAACGCGTTTACTTTACGACCGTACTTATCCGCGATTGCACCCCATACCCAAGCACCGAATAGAGAACCGAATGCCGAGATAGAGAAGATGATGCCGATAGTTGCACCATCAAACTGGCGAACTTCTTTTAGGTACGTTGTCACGAAGCCTGAAAAGAATTGGTAGCCGTAGAAGTTAAGGCCAGCCAGTAATAGACAAGTGATGGTTAGCTTACGGTAAGGTGCGCTTAGCATTTCACCCCAAGAGCCTTTCTTCGCAGGCGTATTTGCCCCTTCAGCTTCTGCTTGCTCTTCTTCACCGTAAGCGATCACTTTCTTGTCGCTAGGCAGGATGAAGATCATCAGTGCTGCTGCAACTAGAGGAGGAATACCACCTACCCACATTAGGCTCTGCCAAGGTGCGTCAATGCTAGAAATGAATGCTGCGTACGCACCCATTGCCATCAGAGCAACAGAGAACATCGAAGAAGCAAATGCGGTTAACTTGCCGCGAACCGTTGGCGTAAATAGGCCAATCATCAGGCTTACCGCTACTGTGAAGTAACCACCTAGCGACAAACCAATGATGAAACGCATTGCAGCCCAAGTTGCGTAGTCGGTAAACATCATATTGATGATGGTAGCGCCGCCGTTTAGAGCTGTGATGGCAATAAGAGTGGGTTTTTTACCAAATTTTGTTGCTACCCAAGCACAGCTCAATGCGCCAATAAGTGCACCAACCGACTGCCAGGTATAGAACTGGGCAGTATCTGACAGGTTAATACCATCATACGCTTCAACGATGTATGGGCGTACGTAGTCAATAATTACAAAGTTATAACAATAGAAAAAGTAACCCACTAGAATTGCTAGATATGCGGCTACCCTTTGAATCATAGGAACTTCGCTCATGTGTTTTTTAGTAGTCATGACCGATAAACCTTTATTTTATATAGGGTGGTTTTGGTTTTAATTACTGTGTGTTGATTATTTATTTTCATCACACCGTCTTCATTTCGGGAGAGATAATAGAATTTTTATGGTTATTAGATCCGTGATCAAAGTCAATTTTGAAATGAGTGCGTACCCACTTTGTGTTTTTTAGTGATCTGGATCCCGTTAGAACATGTTTTTGAGTTTTTGGGACATTTTGAGCGTTTATTCGTCTATGTTAGTGACAATACTCACACTTACTGTGGGTTTTTGAGGGAAAATATCCAATTTTGAGTAATATTGGCGGCGAATGATTTGCGACAGACAACAAACGGAATCTAAAAATGGTTACGTACTCAAGCTTTGTGGTTATTGCTCTTTATGTATTAACTACTTTATTTATCAGCTACTTAGTAAACAAGCGCTATAGCGTTGGTGGCGATTTTTCAACTGGTGGAAAACAATTTGGTTGGTTTACGGCGGGTGTGTCGATTCTTGCAACCTACATCAGTGCAATGACGTTCGTCGGTATGCCGGGCTGGGTTTATAGCTCAGGCATGGAAGCGATGAGTGTTCATCTTAATTACCCAATAGTGATCTTTTTCGCTGTGGTTTTCTTTGTTCCTGTGTTTTACAAGCTCGGCTTGACCTCTATCTATGAATACCTAGAGCACCGCTTTGGCGTTGTTGCTCGCACGATCAATTCGATTGTGTTTATTGTGGTTCAGTGCATTTCGGCTGGAGTGATTCTGTATGCGGTTGCCCTGATCTTGGTGCAAGTGCTACCGATAGGTATCTCAGAGGCGATTATCTACATCAGTTTGTTCACCGCGTTATACACCTATGCCGGTGGTATCTCGACAGTAATATGGACTGACATGCTTCAGTCAGCAGTGCTGATTATTGGCAGCATTGCGATTTTTGGTTTATTGCTGATGAAGATTGATGCGGGTGAGGCGCTGTCTCCAGAGCATCTAGAGATCATCAACCTTGATTTCGACTTGGGTGTTGATACCACATTGTGGGCAGGTTTAGTTGCTGTGAGCTTCTTACACCTGAGTGTATATGGTACTAACCAATTGATTATTCAAAGAACACTCGCGACTAAGTGTGTTAAAACCGCACAAAAATCCATGCTGCTTTGCGGCTATGGCGCGTTCTTTGTTTATCTGTTCTTTGCTGTGATGGGCGTGTTACTGAGCGTTTTTTATCAAGACAGCAGTTTTGAGAACAGCAACGAAGTGATCCTCGATTTTGTTTTCAACCACACCAACCCAATCATTGTTGGTTTGGTGATTTCGGCTCTTTCTGCTGCGGCAATGTCGACACTGGATTCGACGTATAACTCAATGGCAACCGTGGCAACGTTCGATTTTTATAAGCGCTTTTTCCGTAAATCAGCTTCCGATACACATTACGAATCGGTAGCAAGAAAAATGAGCCTGGTCGCTGCGGCTTCGGTTGTTGTGCCTGCATTACTGGCGGTCTCGAATGAATCTGTACTCAAAACGATTGCTAGCTTAACTTCGATTTTTGTCGGTATTCGCCTTGGCTCTTTCATCCTAGGTTTGTTCTTCAAGCGAGCGAATGAAAAAGGGGTGATTGCAGGCAGTATCGGTAGTGTCGTAGTGGTATTTATTGCCAAATACAGTGGCATCTCTTGGCCTTGGTTTGCCTTGATTGGCACGGTGGTTTTCTTAGTGTTAGGTGTTGTTGTGAGCCATTTCTGGGGAGAGGTGACACAACAGCAAAACGAATTTATCGCCAAGCAAAAGCACTTGTTCGCTAAGCCTACCGCGAGTCATTACGGCTTGTTGGTGTTCGCTGTTGTGACGATTGCTGCTTGTACTGTTATCCCTGATTGGCTTTATGCCGCTCTTTCTTAATTGACCGATTTTTTACTGGTATATCTATGTTATCGATCTTTGATATCTACAAAATTGGTGTGGGGCCATCGAGCTCACACACTAACGGCCCAATGATTGCGGGTTTCCATTTCACTCAATTAATCGCAGACAGAATCACAGAGGTGGTTCGTGTTCAGGTCGATCTTTATGGTTCGTTATCGTTAACCGGAATAGGTCACCATACCGATAGAGCGACCATTTTGGGTTTGCTTGGTAATAAGCCAGACACGATTAAGATCACTAGCGCTAATGAAGCGATGCGACGCGCTATCGACAGTGGTGAAATGCAATTGAGTGGCAGCCACGCGATTGGCTTTAACTACCAAACCGACATGCTCTTTCACGAAGACAATCTGCCCCTGCATGAAAACGGCATGATGATTACCGCGTTTGATCAAGCTGGAAAGGTAATTGTCGATGAAACCTATTACTCGATTGGTGGTGGTTTTATCGCAACTGCAGATGAGCTGCAAAACGGCACCAAAACTCAATCAGTCGAGGTGGCTTACCCTTTCAAGAATGCCGATGAAATGCTTAAACAAGCTGAAGACAACGGCATGAGCCTAGGTGGAATGATTCTGAAAAATGAGTCGGCCTTCCAAGATTCTGATGCGATTGCAGAAAAGGCAGACCAGATCTGGCGCGTGATGTCGCGTTGTATGGAACGTGGTTTTGAGACTGAAGGTATTCTAGATGGCGGTTTGAACGTCACTCGCCGTGCGCCAAACCTATTGAAAAAGCTAGAAGCGAATGCAGCCGTTGAAAACGATCCGATGGAAATCATGGATTGGATTAACTTGTTTGCCTTTGCCGTGAGTGAAGAAAACGCGGCTGGTGGTCAAGTAGTTACATCTCCAACCAATGGCGCGGCGGGCGTGATTCCTGCGGTATTGATGTATTACCATCGCTTTATTAAAGAGTTGGATACCAAGCAGCTCAAAGACTTCTTAGCTGTATCGGGTGCGATTGGTATTTTGTACAAAACCAACGCTTCGATTTCGGGTGCCGAAGTAGGGTGCCAAGGAGAGGTGGGCGTTTCATCTTCTATGGCGGCTGCAGGTTTAACTGCCCTGCGCGGTGGTAGTAATGAGCAGATTTGTATTGCTGCAGAGATTGCGATGGAACATTCACTCGGTATGACATGTGACCCAATTGGTGGCTTAGTACAAGTACCGTGTATTGAACGAAATGCTATGGGTGCGATGAAGGCGATTAATGCGTCTCGCATGGCATTGAAACGCAATAGCAAATCTTTGATATCGTTGGATAAGGTCATCGCGACCATGTATCAAACGGGTAAAGACATGAACAAGAAATATCGTGAAACGTCACTCGGTGGTTTAGCCTTGATCCATCTAGCTCACCCTTGTGAATAGAAAGCGTAATTAAACGATATTCGTTTCAAACAAAGCCCAGCCCCTAAGTTTCAGAAACCTAGGGAGCTGGGCTTGTGTTTTGCTGAAAGAAAAGGGCTACCAGGAGAAGTGAACTAGTCCTCAAGAGGAAGTTGATAGCTGTTTTTTAATTCTTTCACTGAGATGTTGGATTGAATGGCACTCACGCCTTTCACTCGTCTTATTGAGCTAATACGCTCAAAGTACTCTTCTAAATCTTTTGCTAACACTTGCACCATGTAGTCGGCACCGCCTGCAATGCAGTGACACATCGGAATCCAATCAGTGACTGCAACAAACTCTTCGAACGGTTCTGTGTTTTCAACTTCATGATTGCCTAGTGTTACAAGGGTAAAACCAGCCACATGAAAGCCTAATTTCTTACGATTGAGCTTAGCGGCGTAACCATCGATATAGCCAGTTTCTTCCATGCGTTTCCAACGACGCCAGCATGGGGTTTCGCTGAGGTTGACCTTCTCGGCGAGCTTACTGTTGCTCATGCGACCGTCTTGTTGGATATGTCCTAAGATGGCGATATCTGTGTCATCTAACACTTCTTTGGTGGATTCTTTCTGTTTCATGGTTAATTTGGAAAAATATTGCTCAAATTTGCATTAATATTAGCCTATATAGCAATTTAATTCCTAGTCGAATCTGTAAACTCTCTCCCTATCAATACTTTACTTATTAGGAGTGAGAGGAAATGAGCTCTCAATTAATGCTGGCGTTCTTGCTATTTTCAACATCGATTGCAATTACACCTGGGGCAGGCAATATCGCATTACTTGGGATTTCAAGTCGTTATGGGTTTGCTGCTACTTTGCCTTTTATCTCTGGGAACGCTGTTGGCATCATCATCGTACTGGCAGGCTCCAGTGTCGGCTTGGTGAGTCTATTCACTCTTTACCCAGAGCTATACAATATTTTGAAGTACGCGGGCGCGGCTTATTTGTTGTTCATGGCGTGGTCGATTGCCAATATGCAAATCGAAGATAGCACCACCGATAATCGTTCGGGCTTTGTGTCGGGTGTGTTGGTTCAGGTGTTAAACCCTAAAGGTTGGATTGCTTCGTTAACTGTGTTTTCTCAGTTCATCACTCCGAATGCTGACTATCTGATTCAAGTGGTGACCATTATTGCAGGCATGGTGATCACGGGCGTACCGTGCATGTTGGTGTGGGCGTATTGCGGTACGATGCTTAAAAAGCTGCTTCAATCACCAAAACAGATGATGGTGGTAAACCGTTGTTTGGGCGGAAGCCTCGCACTAGTGGTTGCCTTTATGCTTTATCAACCAGCATAAAAATTACAACGAAAAAAACCACTCCTAAATCCATAGGAGTGGTGTCTAAATATCGACAAAGTCGTTAACGATAAACAGTCAGTTAATCATCACTAATAAGTTAATCATAACTGATACGTTAACAAGGACACTTAAGGAAAATTTGATTACAAGATTAAGCGGTTTCAGCCTCTTTAACTGGAGCTGGGTTACGAATTAGGTGGTCAAATGCGCCTAGACTTGCTTTCGCACCTTCACCCATCGCAATGATGATCTGCTTGTAAGGTACTGTTGTTACATCGCCTGCTGCGAACACACCTTTCATCGATGTTGCGCCATGAGCGTTAATCTCAATCTCACCGCGTGGTGAAAGCTCAACCTTCGAACCTTTCAACCATTCGCTGTTCGGCATTAGACCGATTTGAACGAAGATACCCGCAAGCTCAATCTGTTTAAGCTCTTCAGTGTTGCGGTCTTTGTATTCCAGACCTGTTACGCGGTTTCCATCACCCAACACTTGTGTGGTTTGAGCCATTTTGATGATTTCGATGTTTGGTGTTGCGTTCGCTTTATCAATAAGTACTTGGTCAGCGCGTAGCGTGTCTGCAAATTCAAGTACGGTTACGTGTTCCACAATGCCTGCTAGGTCAATAGCGGCTTCAATACCTGAGTTACCACCGCCGATAACGGCTG
>NZ_AJZD02000283.1 GCF_000272105.2 Vibrio splendidus 12E03 | reverse complement strand
ATGTGCGAAAAGCAAAAACGTATAGAAGAGTTGGAAAAAGAGAACGCCGATCTTTACCAAACTTTGTCTAATACATACAAGCTTAATGCTGAAGGGCGAAAGTTCGAAGCTGAGCGAGAAAAGCTCAATGCCGAAGAACAAAAGTTTGAAGCTGAGCGAGAGAGGCTATTAATCGATACGATGAAAATGGTACGTGATATTAAATATCAACCGATATTACTTATCACGCCACTTGTCGTGTCATTGATCGCTTTAGTTGCTGCTATCGCTAAATAACCTCAATTCGACTTAACCTTAAAGCCTCTATCTTCGATAGGGGCTTTTTTATCACATCGCGCTTTGCGCACCACCCACCAGGGATGTCTCCCAGGTGGGGGCATCCTTTTATTTTTTAAGAGGAACTGATTATGCCAAATT
>NZ_AJZD02000282.1 GCF_000272105.2 Vibrio splendidus 12E03 | reverse complement strand
GCGCTCGGTGGTGATCCCCTCAATGCTCTCACGTACCGACGGGGTTTGGCTTTGGGGCTCGGCCTGTGGCGACGTGGGCGCAACCACCTGTGCCTCTTCGGGGCTTGTGCTGAGTTTTTGCATGGCCACAATCAACACACCAAGCAGCAAGACAACAAGTAACCATGCCCACTTTTTCGCGTGCGCTAGGCTCCTTTCTTTAAGTGTACTCACAAGCTACCCCTTCCCTCGCGTCACAAAGTCCG
>NZ_AJZD02000281.1 GCF_000272105.2 Vibrio splendidus 12E03 | reverse complement strand
ACGACGAAATTCATCAAAGTCACGGCAGTGAGTTTCTGCGTCGTCGATTGTCAGAGATTCATATTCAGAAAGTAGTAAATCGCAGAGTCCATCACGCCAACGTTTTTCGACTTTTTTATGGCAATAGGCGAGCGCCTTCCAATCGCCATGTGAATTTATTCCCCCCAGGGGCGCAGATACATGAACATGAGGATTCCAAATTAAACGTCTTCCAAAGGTATGTAGTGCGCAGAAAATCCCAATTTCTAGCCCTACCTGCTTTGCTGCATAAAGAAGATTGTCGA
>NZ_AJZD02000280.1 GCF_000272105.2 Vibrio splendidus 12E03 | reverse complement strand
CACGCGGCCTTTTTTTGATGGCTGGCTCAAATTCACGTTAGGCAGCTTGGTGCTGTTGGTCGTGGTGCGCGCCTCGGGTGTTCTCGCAGGGCTCGCCATTCAAGCGCAGTTTAAAGCGTCGGGGTTACTGCAATGTGGCGGGGACTTATTAACCTCCTGCCTGGCCGTTGGGGGGCGAAGGGCGGGGTTTTCTCCGGCCGATAACATGGAATTGATGGTGACGATGGTGTTGTCCATTCTCATTGTGGTGTCGAGCATC
>NZ_AJZD02000279.1 GCF_000272105.2 Vibrio splendidus 12E03 | reverse complement strand
ATACTAGATACTAGATACTAGATACTAGATGGAACTGCTTGTTGTGTTTGCTTCTTATCTAACGCACCACTGAATCGAGTCAGAATAAGAGCGATCAAAACAATCACAGCACCTACCCAAGGGGTGTTCATTAATCCAGATTTCGCGACAATCAAACCACCACCCCAGGAGCCCAATGCAATACCTACGTTGAAGGCTGCAATGTTCAACCCAGAAGCGACATCGACTGCGTCTGGTGTGTATTTCTCAGCCAGTTTCACAACATACACTTGTAGCCCCGGAACGTTGCCGAATGCGAATGCACCCCAAACCAAAATGGTAGCAACAGCTGCGTAAGGGTTTACTGCGGTAAAGTTGAATACCACCAGTACTGCGGCTAAACCAGAGAAGATAACGGTCAGTGCTTTGATTGGGCCCATCTTGTCGGCCATTTTGCCGCCCCAGATGTTACCTACTGCCACTGACACACCGTAAACCAACATGATTAAGCTGATTGAGCTCGAATCAAATCCTGATACATTTTCCAGTATTGGAGCAAGGAAAGTAAACGCTGTGAATGTGCCTCCATAACCTAGTGCTGTGATGGCGTAAACCAACAGCAAGCGTGGTTGAGTTAGAACCTTTAGTTGTGCCGAAATCTTCGCCGCTGGTGGTTGCTTAAGGTTGCTTGGAACCAAGATAGCGCTACCGATAAGAGCAATAAGACCAAGCAGAGCAACGATCAAGAAGGTCGCTTGCCATCCAAAGGTTTGGCCGATATAAGTGCCCAGTGGTACTCCAGTTACCAATGCAACCGTTAAACCCGTAAACATGATCGCAATGGCACTGGCTGCTTTATCTTTTGAAACCAAACCTGTCGCGATGGTCGATCCAATCGAGAAGAACACGCCATGGGCGAGGCCGGTCAAAATTCGTGCGGCGATCAGCGTGTTATAGCCTGGAGCTTGCCACGCCAATAAGTTACCAATGACAAACAATGCCATCACGGTTAGCAATACCGCTTTACGATTCCACTTTCCGGTTAATGCCGTTAATACTGGTGCGCCAATAGCAACGCCAAGTGCGTATAAACTGACTAATAGGCCTGCCGATGGCAGAGATACATTCAAGTCGCTCGCCATGGTAGGAATCAAGCCTACGATGACAAATTCTGTGGTTCCGATGGCAAAGGCGCTGAGCGTCAATGCAAGTAATGCTAATGGCATAATCATCTCTCTTACTGTTCTTTGTTAAATACCGAGCGCGATAAAATGGGGCAGCTTGCGACTGCAATAGGAGCGCTTCGTTTGATGGCGAGGATTATCTAGCAATATATATTTGTGATAAATGATGCTATTAACAAATAACCTTTGTTAAATATGCAATAATTGAAGAGTTAACCGATCATTGGATTAAGCTGATGAGATCGAAAAGACACAGATGATTTGAGCTGTGATGAGCACAAGCGAGATGACATTAAACAAAATGAAGATAGCGAAGGAGCCTCATGTTAACCCGTTCAGATGATTTAGAAATGGTACTCACCGTTGTCGATGCTGGTGGTTTTTCTGCGGCGGCAGAGGCGTTGGATGTGCAGGTCGCCAAGGTATCTCGTTCGGTGAGTAAGGTTGAGTCGCAACTCGGTGTCTCAATATTCAACCGAACAACGAGACGCGTGGAATTGACGGAGGAAGGGCGGCAGTTTGTCGATTCAGTCAGGGTGGGATTACAGATGATCCAGAGCGCGGAAGAAGAAATCGTGTCGCGCGGTGAGTTGCCAAAAGGTCGTTTAAGAGTCGATGCCGCCAGTCCATTCGTATTTCACCAGTTAGTGCCGTTGGTGCAGTCATTCAAAGAGGCTTACCCAGACATTGAATTGGAACTCACTTCCAACGAAGGCTTCGTTGATCTTCTGGAAAAGAGAACTGATGTTGCGATTCGAATCGGTAAGCTGTCCGATTCAACACTGCACGCTCGCCCGTTAGGCAAAAGCTTACTCCATATTGTGGCGTCACCTGATTATCTCGCTAAGCGTGGGCTACCCACCAAACCTGAAGATTTGAGCTCGCATCAAATTGTGGGATTTGCGGGTAACAAAGTGCTTAACCATTGGCCTTTACCAAACCAAAGTGATGTCGCGCCGACTGTGACAGCCAGCAATGGTGAAACGGTGCGTCAACTGGTATTAGCTGGAAATGGGATAGCTTGTTTATCGGGGTTTATGGTGCAGGAAGATATGGCTGCGGGTCGGCTAATCCCTATTCTGGAACAAGACAAACTTGCCAACACAGACCGAGAGCGAGTGAATGCGGTTTACTACAAGTCGTCATCGGTCTCTAAACGTATCTCGGCGTTTATTGACTTTATTCAGCCCCGTTTGAAGCTCTAACTAAGGCAGACTGACGATATCCGCTTAAATGAAAAAGCTCCGCTGACGTGCAGCGGGGCTTTGAAATCGAATTCGATAGCTTGTCAGTGTGATTTCTAGTAACAGACTATGAAACTGTACTTAAGCGATCTTAGTCATCTCGTTAAGTGTAAATGACGTAACACTGCCTTCGGTAGCTGCCATGTATTCAGCAAGGTGAGTATTACCCATGTGTGTTTGCCAAAGTTCACGAGACGTCCAGTTTTCGTAGAAAGTGAAATGTGCTGGGTTTTCATTATCTTGGTGAAGGTCGTAGTTGATGCAACCTTCTTCAGCGCGAGTAATATCAATCAGCTTTAGCAGCTCTGCTTTAACCAATTCAATTTTGTCTTCGTTAGCGACGATGTTTGCGACGATAGTTAGTTGCGTCATGTTCGTACCTATATTATTTTTCACCGAAATGGTGATTTGTCTGTGTATACAGCGCCACTCTTTGTTCATTGAGCTGCAGTCTGTGTCGATGGATAAATAATAGTAGGAATATTTGAAACGATAAACAGTGCTACATTTGAATTATTTTCAAAAAATAATTGATAATAACTTAGGAATTATGTGCTACTCGGCGTAGGTAAAGAGTGTTTAAAAACCGCCCGCCCACGCATCAAAATCGTCAATGTTATCGAGCTCTTCCTTGGTAATGAACTGAACCGTCAGTTTGTCTCCTGATTCTTCCAGAATTTCTAAAAACTGTTCACCAGTGCGATCGACTAAAAGCTTTATAAGACCTAGATACCATTAAGAATGAGATACGATAAATGGTACTACTTTAGTGGAGTTTTTAGTAGGGGCTATAAAGGTTATGCAGCGTGAACACTGTTTTCAGTGTTGATCGTTACATTCCCTTTATATGGAGATTAGTTTAACGCTTACGTAAATAATGAGTAGTTACGATTTGATCAAGGTAAGTCGTGACACCTTTCAGTGTAAAGCTGAGAGGAGAGACTAAGTCACCAAATAATGGAGAACCACCACCAAGAACGATCGGAATCGTCGAGATGATCAGCTCATCAATCAAGTCTTCTTTCAGGAAGTTTTGAATGGTAACACCGCCATCAATATACAGATTGTTAAGGCCTTTGCTGTTTAGGTCTCCGACGATCTGAGTGAGCTCACCCTTTATCAAGAACACTTTACCTTCGAGTTCCTTAGGTACTTCCGTCAACGTGTTACTCAATACATAAACAGGCTTTGTGTAAGGCCAATCAATACCGAAGCTCAACACCATATCCATTGTATTTCGGCCCATTACCAAAGCATCAATACGATCGATATGGGCGTTGTACCCCATGTCATCACCCTCTGGGTTTGGAATTGCTTGTAGCCAATCTAGACCACCTTTTTTGTCTGCAATAAAACCATCAAGACTAGTACCGATAAAGACAATATTTGACATTGTTAACTCCGAAATTGAACTGGAACTTGGCATTTACGTTGTATTAAATTAAAATATTCTACAGTGTAGAAATTAAGTTTAAGAGGTGGTGTTATGACTGTCAAGGATCAAAAGCGAGGTCGACCAAAGAGTGGATCAAGCCAACTAAGTGCAGAAAAGATCTTAGATACGGCAAAGAGCATGATGCGGGAACGTGGTAAAGTGCCGAGTATCAGAGGGTTAGCCACAGAGCTCGGCGTCGATGCGATGGCGATATACCATTACTTCAAAAACAAAAATGATCTATTGGAGTCGATCACTGTTTCATTAGTAGGTGAAGTGGCACTGCCTGAGCATAACCAAGTGTGGCAAGAGAACCTTTATCAGCTTAGCGTGAGCTACCTGTCGGTGTTGAACGACTACCGTGGGCTATTAGAAACTTTGCTGACGATGAAATCGCTTGGGCCTGTCGAGGTGTTTGGTGAGCGCTTTGCCGCGGTAGTGAATCCGCTGAATATCACATCAGAACAAACCGAAGATGCGCTTCATTTACTGGTGGACTATTTACACGGTTATGCACTTGCATTGAACTGTAACCCAGACAGAACAGAGATTACGGTTGATATGGTGAGAAAGCCGCTAGCTCTCTATTGTTTGGCTATCGAGCAATTGAAATCATCGTGATCTTGTAGCAAAGATTGATGTGTAAATTGGGGACTTTGGTGCTCTGTTCCCTACGATGAAGTCGCTAAGTTTTGCTTATACTGGATAATTACCTATAAATCTCAGGCTTTAGCAGTAATAATCAATGAATAGCCCTGAACAGCTTGTGAGTCGCAAAGCTGTCGGGAGAGTTTCTAAAGACGTTATCGTGAAAAGGAAGTCAGACACATGCCTGTGCTCCAACGCATCAGCTTAACCTTATTATTCGTCGCTATTCTTGGCGGCTGTTCTTCGCTACCTGAAGGCATCGACCATCCCGCAGAACCTTACCCCTCTTATGGACCAAGCACTTTATCGGTTTTAGCGGACGAATATCAACCCGTATCAGAGCAAGCGACTAGCGCTGTTCGTTTACAAGAATCCGGTTGGGATGCTTTAGCGCAGCGATTGGCATTAGTTGAAAGTGCAGAGCACACCATTGATATTCAATACTACATTTGGAACTCTGACGAATCGGGCAGATACCTAGCCAGCCGTTTATTAGCAGCGGCTGATCGCGGCGTTAAGGTGCGGGTGATGCTAGATGATATCAACCTCAATGAGCGCGAAGGGTTATTATCGGCATTGGATGCACACCCGAATGTTGAGATTAGAATATTCAATCCAACACCTACACGCCGTGGCTTCAGTAAATGGCTAAGTTTCCTTGGCGACTTCTCTCGCTTAAACCGCCGTATGCACAATAAGTCGTTTACCGTAGATGGCACTTTGTCTGTAGTTGGCGGGCGTAATATTGGTGATGAATACTTCGACCTTTCTGATGAAATCAATTTCCGAGACCGCGATGTATTAGTCATGGGCTCGGTAGTTAACACCATCCAAACCAGTTTTGTTGAATACTGGAGCAGTCGTTGGTCTTACCCTGTCGATATGTTGGGTGATGACGAACAACCTGATCTCTCGACGATTGATGATATAACCGTTCCACAATACAAAAACTATCCAGAGTTACCACTAAATCGTGAAGCGGCAGATAGCCTGTTGAAAGAGGTTCTTGACGAGATGACTTGGGTTAATGCTCGTTTTGCTTACGATCGTCCTGTGCCCGTCGATTCCGATAATACTGATCAACCGAAAGCGACCGCGGTTCTGTTAGGACAGCTAGCAAGTGAATCGAAACAAGAGATCTTGTTGGAATCGGCTTACCTTGTATTCGATGACGGCCAGCTTGAAGAGTGGCAGGTATTGAACAATAAGGGCGTTGAAATAAAAGCGCTAACTAACTCTATGGCGTCTAATGATTTGGTGACTAATCACTCTGCCTATGCGGGCAGACGTTACGACATGTTAGATCATGGCATCGACCTGTTTGAGCTAAAACCAGACTCCAAGTTGTGTGAAGCATCGACTCAAGATGTGTCCAAATGTGCGCCCGAGACGGCCTATGGCTTGCATGCTAAATCTGTCGTATTTGACCGCAGCATCGCGAGTATTGGTTCATTTAACTTCAACTTGCGCTCTACTTATCTCAATACTGAATCGGTTTTGATCATCGAGAATAAAGAGATTGCTGAAACGTTAGCTGAAACCATTGAACAAGCGATGAATGAAGACAACAGCTGGCGTTTGGAACTCGAAGACGGAGACGTGTATTGGTATTCAGGTGAACAAAGTTGGGACAGCGAACCAGAAACCGGTAAGTGGGAACGAATGCAGTCAGGCTTCCTTCAGTTGTTACCGATTGAGAAATACTTGTAAGATATTTACACCATAGAAATGAAAAATGTCAGCGTATCGAACGCTGACATTTTTGTTTGTGATGACGAAAACGGAGTCCTCTCATCGAATATCTTTCGTCTTCAGAGAGATTCTAGATCTATCGCTTGGTCAGCTGCTTACTGTTCAAGTAAGGCAGAATGTGCGGTCGAGATTCGCCAGACAGCTTCTGCGTGATCTGTTGTGACCAACTGCTCTGCTTCTGATTGCTTGAACGGTTTGCATAGTAGCTTTGCATTGAATCATCGTAGCTAGCAATTTCATCTAGGCTCAGTGGCTGATATTGGTTTTCATGCATCACCACGTGAGCAGGAAGGCGAGGCTTAACCTCAGGTTGTTGTGCCGGGTGACCTAAACACATGCCAAACAACACGGCGGTGTGTTGTGGTAGTGCTAACAGTTCATCGACTTGTTGTGCGCTGTTACGCAGCCCGCCAATGTACACGCCACCCAGACCTAGAGACTCAGCAGCCAGCATGCAGTTTTGCGCCATGATGCCAGAGTCTACCGCGCCAATCAGGGTCAGTTCAGTAAAGTCAGTTTTCACTTCAGGGTTGATTTGAGCGTGACGTTGATAGTCGATACAGAACACCAAAAACTCAGCCGCGTTCTCAACGTAAGCTTGATTGCCAGCGTATTCGGCTAACAGTTTGCGCTTCTCTTTGTCGGTCACTCTCACGATAGAAACAGCCTGCAGTAAACTGGATGATGACGCGGCAAGACCGGCCTGAATAATCACATCAAGTTGTGCTTTTTCAATCGGTTGATTTGTATATTGACGAATGGAGCGGTGCCCCAGAATAGTTTCAATCGTGCTGTTCTAACTCTCAGCCAGTCCTTGTGATGATGACGTAGAGAATCACAATAACGACTATTACCATGAGCGTAAAGGGTGTTAGGGCCTTTCTGGTTAGCGGAATGATATTCATAAATTTAAAAGGATTGCTCTCACAGACAATCCTTTTTTGTACCGTTTCCTGCTAGAAGCTAGAAGCTAGAAGCTAGAAGCTAGAAGCTAAAATGGAGCGCTTAAGAGTTCGCTTTAATGGCGAAGAGACAAAGTGATGAAGTGAACTCTGTTGGTCGAATAGCTGCCAGAAGGCTGAAATAGTCCTGAATCCGCATTAATTTCACCATGGCCTAGATCTTGGTATTGGTAGCTCAACCCTAGATGTAAGTCATTGGATATCTTCTTCTCAGCGCCGAATCCGATACGCCACTGTTTATCGAGCGGGAGCAACACATCCCTGTTTTGACTGCTTACAGGGCTCGTGTCACCGCTCAGTCCGCTGTACAGCAACCAATCCTCATAGGCGTATTCCACACCAACCCCAAGAGAGTAGGTGGTTGAGTATTTGTCATCATAATCTTGCCAAGTCTCCATGTTGGAGCTGAGTAGAAGGTTTAAATCTTCATTTAATGAATGCTTCAACCCTAAGTTTAAGCTTCGAACCCACGTCAATTCAGAGCTAATTCCAAAAGCGTTGGCGTTATCAAGGGAAAGGTCGTGATCAAATTGGCCCTGATAACTGACACCCAATTGTGTGTTGTCACTGATGTGGTGATTGAGACTCAGGCCGAACCCTAGATCAAGGCTATCCCCTTGAAGTTCGCGACCGTTCAAAGCTTGAGTTTCAAGCGCAGCGTGCTGCAATATCAAAGAACCACCAAGAGACAGTTGTTCGCTAACTTGATACGACAATGAGGACGTTAAGTTGAGTGCGGAAATGCTATTTTCTTTGATCAATAAAGCAGGGTGCGCGCCAACGCCGTGTGAGTATTCAACGCCAGTGCCGCCTGCTGCGTGCAATGCTGCGCCAACGACCCATTGGTCATTAAGCCTTGATGCGTAAGACAAGTGAGGGAGAACATCGGCGCCGCTTCCTGTGGTCGAAGCCGAGTTGTCATCACGAACAAAAGTGGTTTCAACATCGAGGTATTGAACGCCGAGAATCCAAGCGCTTTCTTCAATGGCCGATAACCCTGCAGCGTTGGTGATCACTGCTGATGCATCGTTCGCGGTTACGTTTCCTGCGCCGGCCGTACCAACGCTTTTGGTTGTCGCAATCTGAGATAGGTTTAACCCTCCCGCGTGAGCAAGAGAGCTGACTATCCCTGTTACCAACAGGGACAGTGTGATGAAATGTGCTTTCAAGAGTAAAACCTCATTTTCAGTGTATGAGTTATGTTTCCAGTAATTTGGGTGATGTTTCTAGCCGTTCGAGCCATGCTCTTAGAGAGAGAAGTCATTGCCACGAGCGAACACTAAGAACGCCGTGGCAATTGACTTGATCGACTTCATTGCCTTAGTTGGATTAATCGACGTAATTAACCTAATTGAGGCTAGAGCTTTTCAACTTGTGGCAGTGGATATTCATTGTCGAGAACGGCTTGAGTTGGCTCATACAGGCGCATGTGAAGATAGAAGTCATCTTGAGGTGCTGGTAGCCAGTTACACGTTGGATCGGACGGTTTTACGTATTGAATACATATTGGCAAGGTGCCGTCTTCTGCGTATTTCAGTTCATCTTTACGATTGGTTGAGATGGAGTAGCGTTGAATGAAGTTTTCAACCATGAATAGGTTTTTAGCGTCATACATGGTCAACGACCAAAAGGCATCAGCGGGTGCATCGGCAGGCATGGTCATTCGATATTGATTGTCTCCCGACAGTTGCTCGCCATTCGAGTCCGTGTATCGATTTGGATAAAGAGCTCGCTCTGGCACATTCAAACCAGCCGCACGCATATTGATGCTCGCTCGGCTCAGGTAGTCATTTCCGTAGCGGCCTCCCTCGTACATCATCGACCAGCCATTATTGACATCACCGATGCTTCGACCTGCGTATTGAATGATCTGTTGCGAAGAGTCAATCGCGCGCATTAGCCCTTTTTTCTGTGCTGAAGTTAGCGCGTCCGGGTCAAAGGGAGTCGCTCCTCCAATACCAATTTGTTGGAACTGATCAACGATGGCAGCATCTTCTGGAATCGGATTTTTACGTAACTCATGGTCAATTAGCGAATACCACTCTAATCCTTCAGGTCTCGCCATGGGTGGTATACGACCTGTCGAAGCTTTGAGTTCTACGATGTCATGCGCTGCGCCGAGTTGATCGAGTGGGTAGCTGAGGAATTTATCGTGAGTAACCAGTGCGTCATTGAGATCTTGCTCGCCAAACACGCCCGTTCGTTGAATCAACCAAACCATAGGTGTGCGAGATTCTACGACGCGATCAATTCCCTCTGGCACTTCACCAGCCCATCCTTTGTTAACCAAAAGTACTTTGGATCCTTGGTCGCCGACATTCTTCACGTGCAGATCTTCAATCGAATCCGAGTAAGCATCCAATAACTGAACAATGTAATAGCGGTTATCGGTGCGAGGAATATCAATCACCATCGGGCCCGACAAATCGAGATCGTAGTGAGCTTGTGAGTAGAGCGTATCGTTGTTGACAGTAGGCACAATTCTATCCTGAGGCCCAGATAGAACACGTGTCTTACCCATCTCATTCAATGGTGCCATGGCGTTGTCCATCGGCGCGTCAACCGATGTGGTTGTTTGCCTAACCGCCGCCACGGTTAATGGACCCGTACCGTAGATAAACGCTTGAACACCTAAGTTGTAAGCGAGCTCTTCTTCAGGATTAATAGATTGTTGGGCAAGGGATGGCATCGCGATAATACTGGACAAAGAACACACTAAACTGGTCAGTACACTTTTCTTATAGAGCAGCTTTCTCATGGAACACCTTAGATCGTAGGAACAGAGTTAGGCATTTATCATATGAGTAAGTGAGATTAAGGAGTGTAATAGCCGATATTAAGGATGTTAATACGCTATTTTTGTTATTTAACTCATTGCTTTGTTTGATGTTTTTTTGAAGTAGAAAGGCGCTTGTATAGCGTGTGTTAATAGGGCGACTGAGGCGCTATTGTTTGATTGATTTGCGGTTGATATGTTGACAAAAAAGTACGGGAATCAATATGAATACATCAACTCATCCTTTTAGCTTATTCATTAAAGCCGAAGGGGCTCAGTGCAATCTGGATTGTAGCTACTGCTATTACCTCAATAGACAAGATGGCGACAAAAGGTCTTCGATGTCTCTGGACATGATGGAGCAAATTGTCGGTGCTCATATCGACGCGCAGCCAATGAAAGATCAGCAAGTGGACTTTATCTGGCATGGTGGCGAGCCTATGTTAAGAGGGCTCGATTTCTATGAAACAGCGATGAAAGTACAGGCACGCAAAGCGACGCAAAAGCGCGTCGTGAATACGATGCAGACCAATGGAACCATGATTAACGATCGTTGGGCGAGTTTCTTTGCTAAACACAATTTCATGATGGGCATCAGTATCGACGGGCCCAATATTCTGAATGACATCGCTCGGATCGACAAAAATGGCGAGTCGTCTTTTGAACGCACAATGCGTGGGGTGTCTTACCTTAAGAAGCACAATGTTGATTTTAATACGTTAACGGTCGTGAACAATAAAACCTACAAATACGGTAAAACGATTTATCAGTTTTTGGTTGAAAATGGCAGTGGTTACATGCAGTTTCAACCTTGTATCGATCATGAGTTAGACAGACGAACAGGGCATGATTGGTCGTTAACGGGAGAGCAATGGGGGCAATTTCTTTGCGACTTGTTTGATGCATGGAGCGCCAATGATGTCGGTAAAGTGTATATCCAGTTTTTTGAAAACTGTTTAATGGTGTTGATGGGTTACCAAAGCCAAATGTGCCATCACAGCGCGACTTGTGGGCAGCAATTAATGGTTGAGCATGACGGCAATGTTTATAGTTGTGACCATTATGGGTATCAAGATCATCAATTGGGCACCATGAACAGTGATAAGCTTGCGACTATGGCGAGCTCGCCAGAACAAATAGCGTTTGGCACCAACAAATATGATGAGTTAAACAGCACTTGTCGACGTTGTGATTTTGTTGAGCTTTGCCAAGGTGGCTGCCCTAAGAATAGAATAGCAACAACCGAAGATGGCAGCGCGATGAATCATTTGTGCCAAGGGTATGAGATGTTTTTTCGTCACGCATTACCCAAATTATTGCCAATGGTAGAAGCGATGAAAAAAGGGTATTCGCCAGCGTATTTTCCACTTTTCTAAATCAATTGGAGTCGGGCATGACCAGAGATCTAAACTTACTGCGGCTTATTTTGGTGCTCAATGAAACTCGCCAAACGGTAAGCGCAGCAAAAGCCTTAAACGTAAGTCAGCCGACGATCAGTGTCATGCTTCGTAAGCTCAGAGAACAATTTGATGATGAATTGTTTGTTAGAGATAAAGCAAGGCTTGAACCCACCCCAAAATGCTTGAAGCTCATCGAAACCTTGCCTCTGTTATTAGAGCAGCTAGATAACCTTTACATACCCAATGATGAGTGGGGCTTGGAAGATTTAAGAGGGGAGGTTCAAATCATGTTGCCTTCTCCATTGTTGATTCCAGTGGGTGTGCCATTAATCAAAAAGCTCACCAAAGAAGCACCGCAAGTCACTTTCCAATGTTCACCTTGGTTAGGCAATGGCGTCCAGTCTCTAGAGACCAATCGCATGTGCTGGGGAGTGAGTTATCTTCCTATGGAAGTCAATAAAACGCTGACTGAGCGGCCTGTTGGCTTTGATAAGTTTATGCTGGTGCTAAGGGCTGATCACCCAGTTCAAGGCAATGCCCTTGAAGATATTCTGAAGTACCCGCTCTGTATCAATATGATCCCTGGTTACATTCAGCCATCAAAGACTGAAATGTTAATCAAAAAATACGACCTAGATAAACACATCGGGCTCAGAAGCAACAATATGAATTTGATGCTAGAGATTGTTAAGGACAGCGACTTCATCTATGTGACATCGTCGAAATGTCGTTATTTACTTGATGATTCTTATCGCTGTATCGATTTACCGCCGGAACTGTTGAAAGACACGTATCGTCGAGAATTGGCACTGTTTACTCATCAAGCAAACCGCAATAACCCGTTCACCGATTGGCTGCAGAAAGAAATCACATCGATCATTCAGTCTTAGCTTCACGGCATTATTTCCTCTAAATAACGCCCTTTTCTAACAAGCCACTATTAAGAATCGTAATAGTGGCTATCAAGCTATTTTTAGCGTCTTTCTTATACCATTTATTTCAACAACGGTTCGCTGAGATAGACACAATTTCCCATGTGACTTCAGCGATTTACTCATAGTCAATGAGGGTTATAAATGTATAAGTCTTTTGTTAAATCCGCTCTGGCGCTCTCTGTGCTGGCGAGCGTTAATGTACATGCAGCGAGCCAACCCAATGTGGTTGCCATCATGCTCGATGATGTGAGCCCAACCGATCTCTCAGCCTACCACCGTGGCTTAGGGGCGGTGGATACGCCGAACATTGACCGAATTGCTGATCGCGGCATGATGATCAGTGATTACTATGCACAAGGCAGCTCGACTGCAGGGCGCTCTGCCTTTATCACGGGGCAATATCCATTCCGAACGGGCTTAACGTCTGTTGGCCAGCCGGGCTCATCCCTTGGCCTTCAAAAAGAAGATCCAACCCTAGCTGAAATGTTGAAGGACAAAGGCTATGCGACTGTCCACGTCGGTAAAAGCCACTTAGGCGACAACAATAGCCACCTTCCAACTGTGCACGGCTTTGATGAGTTCTTCGGTTTCCTTTATCACCTCAACGTGATGGAAATGCCAGAGCAGCCAGAGTTTCCTAAAGATCCGAATTTCAGAAGTCGCCCTCGTAATGTGCTTCACACTGTGGCAACTGAGACGGTGGATATGAAAGAAGATCCAAGGTTTGGTGTTGTCGGTAAACAGACCATTGAAGACAAAGGCACGCTCGGTGCGAAGCGTATGCAGACAATCGATGGCGAGTTCCTAGACTTTGCTATGAAATGGCTTGATAAGCATGAAGCTGAGAAAGACGAACAGCCTTACTTCATGTGGTACAACCCAACGCGCATGCACCAAAAAACGCACGTTCGCCCGGTGTACCAAGGCGCGAGCCAAATCAATATCTATTACGATGGCTTGATCGAACTTGATGACCAAATCGGTGTGTTGCTCGATAAGCTTGAAGACTTGGGCGAAATTGACAACACCATCATTCTCTTTACGTCTGACAATGGCGTAAACCTAGATCACTGGCCGGACTCTGGCTCTGCCTCATTCAGAGGACAAAAGGGTACGACTTGGGATGGCGGATTCCGTGTACCAATGCTGGTTAGCTGGCCAGATAAAATTCCTCAAGGTGAATACACCGATGGCTTCATGACATCTGAAGACTGGGTACCAACCATCATGGCTGCTGTGGGTGACACCGAGCTTAAGCAAGACCTGCTGAAGGGTAAAGAGCTTAATGGTCAACAGTACCAAGCTCACCTTGATGGCTACAACCAACTGGATATGTTGACCAAAGGCGAGCCAAGCCAGCGTCATGAATTCTTCTTCTACAACGAACAAGACCTGAATGCGTTCCGTGTTGATGATTGGAAAGTGCACCTAAAAACCAAGACAGAGTGGATTGCACCACCAGAAGCATGGCCACTGGGTATGTTGGTGAACATCAAAGCCGACCCGTATGAGCGTAGCCCTGATACCCGTGGTTGGTTCCTATGGATGAAAGAGAAATCTTGGGTATTACCAAAGCTGCAAAAAGCGGCGGCGGAGTATCAAAAATCTCTAAAAGCGTTTCCACCAAGACAAAAAGCAGGTGGTATAGGTATGGCAGACAAGTCAGTCGCTACTGACTAATGCCAAATACGACTAATACAAGGTGCGCCGTAACAAGCGCACTTTACTACCGGACAACAATATGAAGAAACCGTTACGTCTGCTCGCGGGCATTTTCTCCTCTTTTACACTTTCTATCTTTGCGCTCATCCCCTTTGCTTTTTCTGCTTCCGCTCAAGAAGAACACGTCAGTGATATTGCTGATCCAATGGCCGTTTATACGGGAGGTGAACTTACCGCGGGCAATAAAGGGCTTGGGGCTACTTTCCAATTTGGTGTGAATCGTGGCGATTGGGGTGTGTTGGGTAAGCTAGAAGGGAAAAATAACTTTGAAAACTATCGCGCTCGCTTTTTTACCCCTAACAAACGCACAGGCACGGGGTTATTTGTTGATGCTGGGCACGACTTTTCCAATGACGAATTCACCTCCAATTATGCTTCGGCAGGTGTGATGCAGGTGTTTGAGTTGAGCGATAAAGTGAAACTCTACAGCGCGCTCACCTACGGAAAAATATGGGAAGAGAATCAACAGTTCGAAGACACACAAATCATTAGCAGCACCAACTATCTGAAATACGAATTTGCCCCGCAATTCTACCTACAGCTCGCACCTCAGTACGTTTATGGACTAGACGGTGAGCACACTCGCGAGTTTTCGACTGAAATGCAGCTCGGTTATCGAGTGAATGATGACAATGTCATTATTTTGAGTGGCGATACGGATAACAACACATGGATGACCTTCCGCACTCGCTTCTAACTAGGATCAACAAGATGAACAAAAATAGACTTATTAAAGCGTTAGCATGTGCTTTTCTTGTCACACTGCCAACTTATGCGTTAGCGAATCAAACAGAGCTACCAACCGATAGTGCTTTTGAGATAACGCGCGACACCTTACCTGTTGAGATGGCGAGCCTAGCTTGGCTAGAACAAGATAATGAGCAGCTCGCGCAACTGGCCTATGAATACGCTTATTCGATTGATGAGGCGTACAAGTACTTTTATCAGACGGTAATTAAAGAAGAGTATCCACTGAACCGTTTTCAGAACATTCGAATTCTGGCAGATGATACCTACACTGCTCACCCAACAATCAATAACGATACTCTGCATCTAATGGGTTGGATGGATCTTGGCGCTGAGCCTGTGATCATCACCATCCCAGATCACGATGAAGATCGATACTGGCTTTTCCACACTATGAACATGCAACACTTCACCGACTCTGCATTTGGTTCACCGCAACGCGGCACAAAAGGCGGCAGTTTCATGTATGCAGTTGAAGGATGGAAAGGTGAAGTCCCTACGAGTGTCGACCAAGTCATCTATGTCGAGCATCCGCTAGTCAAGATGATGGGTCGAATCATGGACCTTGGCGGTGACGATTCTGCAACTGCTCAAAAGTTAATGGATCAATGGAATATTAGGACGTTGTCGGAATACTTAGGTCAGAAAGGGCCAAAACCGCTTGAGCGTGAGTATCCAGATCCAGAGAACTCGAACTGGGTAGAGCGTACTAACTTCATTTTGTCAGAAGGCACGATGAAGCATCACGACCAAAGACTGCTACAACAGTTCGGCCAGCTTGGTTTAGGTAACGAAGACTATATCTTTAACGATGAACAGTTGAAACTGATTGAGTTAGGCGAGAAGAAAGGCGCGGCAAGGATCAAGAATGCAGGGTTCGATGATTCGCGTGATGTGCTCGGCACTCGTGAGGAGATGACCAAAGTCGCAAGCTATCAACATGCCTACGGTACCCTGATGGGGCAATGGGGACTGCCTGCTAAACACACGATGTACAGTGGTGACTTTTTTGATAGCGAAGGCGCAGCGCTAGACGGCGGTAAGTATGATTACACCGTGACTTTCGTTGCTCCACCGATTGAAGATGGCGGATTCTGGTCATACACGGCTTACAGTGGCAAGACTCGTCTGATGGAGAAAAACGATTTAAACCGTCATTCTCGCGGAGACAGAACGCTAACGCCGAATGCAGACGGAAGTTACACCATTTACATGAGTAGCGATGTTAAAGGGCATGAAGATGAGCCTAACTTCTTACCCATTCCCGATCATCAATGGTATTCAGTGTTACGTATGTACACGCCCGGCGAAGAGGTCATCACAGATAAATGGAAATCGACACCGTTTACCACGGTCGAAAAATCCACAATTCAGTGATTACTTAAATCGCTTGATTTAGGTTTTGTTTATATTCGATTAATGCCAGCTGTTATGCAGCTGGCTTTTTAGTATTGAGCGAAACTTGCCACGAAAGAGGTACTAAATGCTCAGAAATGTCGAATAAAGTAGGGCATACTAAACCCAACATATAGAACAAAAGAAAGTAACCACGCGTATGAATTCGATTTGTATAAACGACTCTTTTTCTCTCCCTAATGGTCAAGTGATCAAAAACCGACTGTTTAAATCGGCAATGAGTGAACAGCTTGGCGATAAGCACCATAACCCTAAGCAAGGTTTGGTCACTCTCTATCAGCGCTGGGCTCAAGGAGGGATTGGTCTGTCTATGACTGGGAACGTGATGATCGATAGAGGTGCGCTTGGTGAACCTAAAAATGTTGTATTAGATGAGCACAGTGACTTAAGCGTATTTCGTGAGTGGGCGAAGGCTGGAACACAAAATGGTTCTCAGATATGGATGCAATTGAATCATCCAGGCAAGCAAATCCCCAAGTTCTTGTGTGATAGCCCGGTTGCCCCTTCGGCTATCTCTTTAGAGCGTGGATTAGAAAAAGGCTTCAATACGCCACGAGCTTTGACTGAGACGGAAATCATCGTAATCATTGATAAATTCGCACTGAGCGCAAAGCTTGCAAAACAAGCGGGTTTTACTGGTGTGCAGATTCACGGGGCTCATGGTTATCTTGTGAGTCAGTTTTTGTCTTCAAGACACAATCAACGTAAAGACAAGTGGGGTGGCTCGCTCGAAAATAGACTTCGTTTCGTACTTGAAGTTTATCGCGCGATTCGGATAGAAGTTGGTGACGATTTCCCTGTCGGAATTAAGCTCAATAGTGCCGACTTTATGAAAGGTGGCTTCACTGAAGAAGAATCGATGCAGGTTGTACAAACACTGAGTGATAACGGCATCGACCTCATTGAGATCTCCGGCGGCACTTATGAAAGCCCATCAATGATGGGGTCAAAGAACAAAGGCGAACCCATCAAGGCTAGCACCGTAAAACGTGAAGCGTATTTTATGGATTACATGGTTAAGGCGAGAAAACTCGTCAGCACTCCGCTGGTGGTCACGGGTGGTTTTCGAACCGCACAAGCAATGAATGAAGCCTTAAACACTTCGGCAACCGATTTTATTGGTATTGCGCGAACAATGGCGGTTGATCCTGATTTCCCCAACAAGTTAATTGAAAACCCTAGCCACGGCATGCCGCTAACTGTGCCAACTACAGGTAAACCAGCATTAGACAAGATGGCGATGTTTGGGCTGGTTTGGTATGAACATCAGATGTGGCGTATCGCCTCTGGCAAAAATGCCGACCCAAAATTAAGCGCATTAAGCGTGGTATTAAAAACAATTTTCAGCGCTGGCTGGCACGCTTTCAAAAAGCGCAGAGCGTAAGCCGTAACGAACTAAAAAGCAGAACTTTGAGGCCCTAATCTAACGACAACATAAACATTGGTTATAGTGCCCATAAGTGGAAAATCAGAATAGACCAACTAGGATGAATTGAATTAAACCCCACAAATAATTCAACAACATGGTAGTTGCTATGAAGAAAATAACCCTTTTGTCCTTTGCGATTT
The DNA here is from genome assembly GCF_000272105.2 of Vibrio splendidus 12E03. Lineage (GTDB taxonomy): Bacteria > Pseudomonadota > Gammaproteobacteria > Enterobacterales > Vibrionaceae > Vibrio > Vibrio splendidus_I. The sequence goes on along the minus strand of NZ_AJZD02000279.1, from coordinate 50,326 downwards.
TATCTAGTCTCTCGTTCTCATCTTTTGCTAAAGATTGTGACCCCAATTTGCTGCCCTCTTGGAAAGATAGCGAGAGCAAATCCGCTATCGTCGACTTTGTTGGGCAAGCCACCAAAGCGCAATCTGATACGTTCGTAGCGGTTCAAGATCGCATTGCCGTATTTGATAACGACGGTACGCTTTGGTCGGAAAAGCCTTACTACTTCCAATTGGCATTTGCGTTGGACCGTGTAAAAGAGATGGCGCCAGAGCACCCGGAATGGAAAACAGAAGCACCGTTTAAGTTTGTGCTTGAAGATGATATTGAGAGCGTTTTGGGCAGCGGTGAAGAAGGGTTATTGAAAATCATCATGGCGACACATTCTGGTATGACTGTTGAACAATACCAGCAAGACGTTGAGCAATGGCTAGCGGCAGCAAAAGACGAGCGCTTCAATAAAGCCTACACAGACCTTACTTATCAGCCAATGAAAGAGATGCTGACCTACCTGCAAGAGAATGACTTTAAGACTTACATTGTGTCGGGCGGAGGCGTTGATTTCATGAGAGCGTGGGCTCCGCAAGCTTACAACATTCCTACAGAACAGATCATCGGCAGCGCGCTTAAATACAAGTACAGCTACAACGATGGCAAACCGACTGTTACCAAAGATTCGTCCATTTTGACCATTGATGACAAAACCGGAAAGGTCACCAATATTCAACACATTATCGGTAAGAAGCCGATTTTAGCGGTCGGTAACTCAGACGGTGACCAAGCTATGATGCAATGGGCAACGAGCCAACCCAACTCAATGGCGATGATTGTTCATCACACTGATGCTGAGCGCGAGTGGCAGTACGATCGTGAGTCTCACGTTGGCAAGCTTGATAAAGCGCTAGATGAGGCGAATTCCAGAGAGGATTGGACACTGATAGACATGAAATCAGATTGGTGCGAGGTGTACTAACGCCTAGCTTACCCTTAGTCAAAACAACAAAAGCTCGGATTTTTATTCGAGCTTTTTTGCGAAATAGCGAAGGCTTCGTCTCATTTTAAGCAAGAACGTACTATAAATTTTCAACGCATGGCGCTTTAATCGGGATAGTCAGAAATTGAAGGAATAGAAAAATGAAAACGATCGGATTGCTTGGTGGCATGAGTTGGGAGTCGACAGTGAGTTACTACAAGTCCATCAACGAGGGCGTTAAAGCGACCCTTGGTGGGCTCAATTCTGCAAAGGTTTGTATGTACAGCGTGAACTTCGATGAGATAGAAAAGCTTCAACATCAAGGTCGTTGGGCGGAGACTGCAGATATCTTATCGGACGCGGCTTTGTCGGTAGAGAAGGGCGGCGCTGATTTCATTCTGATTTGTACCAATACCATGCATAAGGTCGTTCCTGAGATCGAAGAGAAGATCACGATTCCTATCTTGCACATCGCTGATACCACAGCGCAGAAGCTGCTTGAACAGGGAGTGAAGAAAGTCGGATTACTCGGCACGGCTTTCACGATGGAACAAAATTTCTATAAAGGACGCCTGACTAACAAATTCGGTATCGATGTTGTAATCCCGGATGAGGATGACCGAGAGAAAGTGCACAACATCATTTACCAAGAGTTGTGTCGAGGCCAAGTAAAAGAAGCCTCTCGAGATGTATATCGTCAAATTATTGATAAGTTAACTCACCAAGGTGCAGAGGCTGTGATTCTGGGATGCACTGAAATCGCCCTGCTGATTCAGCAACAACACACTGATGTTCCCCTGTTTGATACCACAGCAATTCATGCAGAAGCGGCAGTGCGTTTGGCAACGAGTGACTAGCTTATAGCGACTCATTTTTTAAATCCTCGTCATGGCTCCACAGCTGTTCTTCTTTTACTTTGTGCGATTTTGATTCAGTTGAGTGAAAGTTTTTTGCACGAAGACAGGTCGTTAATTAATGAAGCGGTGCCTTTTTCATTAACCAAGGCTTTATCGGCAGGTAAGGTTTTAGTTAATGGCTGAGGTGTCTGCGCCTTTAAATACTATGCTTTAGTCATGACAAAAAGAGGATTTATTATGAAATGGCTTATCTTATCTGTAACGCTATTATTCTTGGCAGGATGCCAGTCGACAGGGTCTCAAGAAGCACAAGTCGGTGACGACATGAACCGAGTTCATACTCAAGGGTGCAGCAGCTAATCTCTTTTTTGAAAATACTTTTTAGCTGCTGTTATTATCATTTCTGTCACTGTTCTTATAAAGAACTCACCTTTACAAAGCCTTGCGATTACGTGAGGCTTTCTTCTATGTAAAACAACGCATCTCTACCGATTTATGTTGTAAATTTGTGAATCTGAATTGTCTATATTCTATGCTGTGTACTGGATCTCATTTGTTATTTGACTCCCTTGCTAAGGTTAATAATGAATGCGTAATACCAATCACTTTACTCAACTTAAGAGGTTTCTATGCTAGGTGAAAATCATTCTCTTGTTCACGAATTTCCTGAAATGAAAGATAAAATTGCTGAGCTTGTTAAAACTGACGATGGCTTTGCAGCAGACATGAAGACGTACGACAACCTTGATAAAGAGATTCGTAAGCTTGAGCTGAAAGATTCACCCATTGATGACGGCTCGATGCACCAACTGAAACATGATCGTTCTGTACTGAAAGATGCACTGCATGCTCGTTTAACTGGCTAGTGAGCTGGTAATTTTGCTGATTAGCTAAATGGCGAATTGCAGACTTAGACAAAAAAACTCCTTCGGGAGTTTTTTTCGTTTCTGCGTTCCAGTCTCTATCTCAACGCATAAGAATATTTGGATACAATTAACCGTAGATATAGGCAAACTCAATTAGCACTAAGGTTTTGTTAATAGGGTGGATATAAAAAAAGCTTAGCGCGGGGACGCTAAGCTTGATTGTTAACTATGTTCTTGAACCATGTTTAGGCTAGTTGGATTTAGCCTACTTGAGAAAAGCTCACTACTTTGCTTTGTAGTTTCTCTTTCAGGTAATCCGTTACTGCTTGCTGCTCTGATTCACTCATGTACAGGCCAAGCTTGGTTCTGCGCCACAAGATGTCTTCGTCAGTCATCGCCATCTCTTCATTGATCAAGTAATCGATTTCAACTTGATAAACGCCATGCGCTTCGCTTGAGAACTGAATGCCTAGGTCAGCTTCGCTATTTGCGCCTTCCAGTAGCTTCCATGTGTAGGTACCAAATTGAGTCACGTAGCGAAGTAATAGCGCTTCAGATGCCCAAGGGTATTTAGTGTGGATCATGGTCGCCAGTTGCTCTCTGCTACAGCTGAAGTTACCGCCTGGAAGCGTGTTGTTGGCTGTCCAAGGCGCACCCATGTTGGTTAGGTGTGGTTCTAACTTCTTAAGTGCTGCTTCGCCTAGTTTACGGTAAGTGGTTAGTTTGCCGCCGAAGATCGAAAGCAGTGGTGCTTGATCTAGCTCTGCGTCTAATTCCAATGTGTAGTCACGAGTGATCGCTTGCGGTGAATCAGATTCGTCGTCACAAAGCGGTCTTACGCCACTGTATGTCCAAACCACATCTTCACGGCCAAGCTGTTTAACAAAGTGTTGGTTAACAATATCAATCAAGTAATCCACTTCGACATCATCAATTGCGACGTTACGTGGATCGCCTTTGTATTCAAGGTCGGTAGTACCGATGATCGAGAACTTATCTAGGTAAGGGATCATGAACACAATACGATTGTCTTTGTTTTGTAGAATGTACGCTTGTGGTTCGTCATGGATTCGTGGCACAACAATGTGTGAGCCTTTGATTAAACGAATGTTACGAGGCGAAGCCTGCTCCAATCCATCATCAAAGAATTGCTTAACCCAAGGGCCTGCTGCATTCACTAGCGCTTTTGCTTTACGTTCAAAACGTTGGTTTGTCATGACATCAAGGATCGTCACATGCCAGATACCGCCTTCACGGTGCGCTTTTTCAACTCGGCAGTAGTTACGAACTTCTGCGTTGTTCTCTTTCGCCGCTAACACGTTGAGCAATACCATGCGCGCATCATCTACCCAGCAATCTGAGTATTCGAAACCTGTTTTCATTTCTGGCTTCAGTAAGCCTGATTTAGCCAAGTTCACCGTTTTACTTCCAGGAAGTGTGGTGCGTTTACCCAAGTTATCGTAAAGGAATAGGCCACAACGGATCATCCAAGCTGGGCGTAAAAATGGTCGATGGGGTAAACGGAAACGCATTGGCTGAGCAACATGAGGTGCTTTTCTTAACAATACTTCGCGTTCTGCAAGCGCTTCCGAAACCAAACGAAACTCGTAATGTTCAAGGTAACGTAAACCACCGTGGATCAGTTTTGAACTTGCAGATGAAGTAGCAGAAGCAAAATCATTTGCTTCGTATAAGCCAACGTTGAGACCACGACCTGCTGCATCTGCTGCGATACCTGCACCATTGATGCCGCCGCCAATCACGATCAAGTCTAAAGTGGAAGATGTACTGTTGTTTGAATTATTTTGTTGAGCACTCATGATTTTGACCTCTTGCTGAGCGAACGAGCATTTTAGAACATAAGTGAATCCTATCTTAACTTTCGTTTGCGGTCATTTATTATTTTCGTTTATGCGCGTTTTATGTGATTTGGACATAAAAAAACCTCTGCTTATGAAAGCAGAGGTTCAAATAAATCTAATTCGAGCATAGAAGCGACACTGGTAGTGAGCAAGTTTTACTTTTTTAACTTTTCTATAAAGAATCGTGATTCGTTTAAGAAAATGGCTTCACTGAGCACTTATGTTGAGTTATTCGCTCACAGGACGAGCGGTATCGATCACTTCTAATGGTATTGCTGAATCTTTAAGGATGTTGAGAATCTCTTCCGGTGGTTGTTTATTAGTAAACACCATGTGCGCCTGGGAGATATTGCCGAGCTTAACCATCGCATTGCGGCCAAACTTTGTGTGGTCGACGGCTAAGAAGATACTGCGGCTGTTTTCGATGATGGCTTGTTTCACTCGAACTTCGTGGTAATCAAAATCGAGCAGTGAGCCATCAAAGTCGATGCCGCTGATACCCAAAATGCCGAAATCGAGGCGGAACTGCTTCACGAAATCGAGTGTCGCTTCGCCGACAATACCACCATCGCGGTTACGTACTTCACCGCCCGCCAAGATAACCTTGATCTCTGGGTTCGGTAGAAGGATGCTCGCAACATTGATGTTGTTGGTGACAACTCGTAATTGTTTGTGATTTTTGTTGAGTGCGCGGGCGACCGATTCTGGTGTAGTACCTATATCAACGAATAGGGTTGCGCCATCTGGGATGTGTTTAACCAGTTCGTCTGCAATCACGTCTTTTTCGTTGAAGTTAAGCGCTTTACGCGTGTTATAAGAGGTGTTTTCCGAGCTTAAAGGAATGGTTGCACCACCATGATAGCGACGAATTTTGTTGCTATCGGCCAGTTCATTGAGGTCTCGTCTGATGGTTTGTGGGCTGACATCGAACTTTTCAACGAGCTCTTCGGTACTCACATATCCTTGTGTTTTTACCAGATCTACAATCTGCTGGTGTCTTGGTATCTGCTTCACTTAACTTACCACTCCCTGCGCGCAAAGGGCTCTAGCGCGTCAAAATCGAAAATATAAACTCACGCTATTGTGCTCGAATTGATGAAAAGAGAGAAGTAATGATGGTAAGGAATCATGTCTAAACCGCAAAAACGCTGCTCAAAACATGGAATTTGAGCCTGAAACGCAAAAAAGAGCACAAAATAGTGCTCTTTTTAGTTTCGTTTGCTGAGGTTCGAACAATCTAATCGACTAAGAAGGGATTATTCGTGCTCCTCTGTTAACTCACGCTTAGATTACTCTTCGTCGTCATCGTGCAGTTCAGACCAAACCTGTGCACACTTGATAGCACGTTTCCAACCTTTGTAACGGCGGTTACGCTTCTCCTCGTCGTGGTGTGGTATGAAGGTGCGGTCAAGAACGGCTTTGTCTTGAAGCTCGTCGATGCTGTCCCAGAAACCAACCGCTAGGCCAGCAAGGTAAGCGGCACCTAGAGCGGTTACTTCCGTTACTTCAGGACGGTGAACTTCAGTATCAAGCACGTCTGATTGGAATTGCATTAGGAAGTTATTCGCTACTGCACCGCCATCAACACGTAGTTTCGCTAGCTTGATGCCCGAGTCCGCTTGCATCGCGTCTAGTACGTCACGAGTTTGGTAAGCAATACCTTCCAGCGTTGCACGGATGATGTGGTTAGAGTTAACACCACGAGTTAGGCCGACAATCGTACCGCGAGCATAAGCATCCCAGTATGGCGCGCCTAGGCCAGTAAATGCAGGAACCACGTAAACGCCGTTTGAAGAGTCTACTTTGGTTGCGAAGTACTCAGAGTCTTCTGCACCAGCCAGTAGCTTCATTTCATCACGTAGCCATTGGATTGATGCACCGCCCATGAATACTGCACCTTCAAGTGCGTATGCAGGTTCGCCTTTAGGACCACATGCCAGTGTGGTTAGAAGGCCGTTTTTCGATGTGACTTTCTCTTGGCCCGTGTTCATTAGAAGGAAACAACCCGTGCCGTAAGTGTTCTTAGCTTGGCCTGCTTCTACACACATTTGACCGTAAAGTGCCGCTTGTTGGTCACCCGCAATACCCGCGATTGGAATACGAGTACCGCCTTTACCACCAAGGTTCGTTTGACCGTAAACCTCAGAAGAACGCTTCACTTCTGGCATCATTGATGACGGGATACCCATCTCATCAAGGAGCTTTTGATCCCAACATAGGTCGTTGATGTTGAACAACATAGTACGTGACGCGTTAGTGTAATCCGTAACGTGAACACGTCCTTGAGTCATCTTCCAAACCAACCAAGTATCAACCGTACCGAACAGTAGTTTGCCAGCTTCAGCGTCTTCGCGAGCGCCTTCAACGTTGTCTAGAATCCATTTTACTTTTGTACCTGAGAAATACGGGTCAAGGACTAAACCTGTATTGTCACGTACGTAGTCTTCTAGGCCACGCGCATTAAGGTCTTCACAGATATCTGCTGTACGGCGACACTGCCATACGATTGCGTTGTAAACCGGTTTGCCAGTTTCTTTGTTCCAAACAATAGTGGTTTCACGTTGGTTAGTGATACCAATACCCGCTAGCTCGTCGCTGCGAATGCCTGCTTTAGCGAGTGCTTCAACCAATGTAGAGCTTTGAGTTGCCCAGATTTCCATTGGGTCGTGCTCAACCCAACCCGCTTTCGGGTAAATCTGAGTGAATTCTCTTTGAGAAGAGCTAACGATGTTTGCATCGTGGTCGAGGATTACAGCGCGAGAACTTGTGGTGCCTTGGTCTAGGGCAACAATGTATTTTTGCTCGGTCATGGTAAGAATCCTTTTTCTTTCGTTATTTATATTTTAGTAAATGTAAGGTCGCTTAGGGATTAAGCTTGAGCTTGTTCAGCTTCTTGTTCTGTTTCACATTGGTTTGGAATTGTGCAGCCTTGGCCTTCTACTGGTAGGTAAGCACCGATAACACGTGGGTACAACCAACCACCAAAACACGCACCAGCAATTGGAGCAAGAATTGGAACGATGAAGTAAGGAATATCACGAGCACCGCTTAGTGCGAAATCCCAACCTGCAAAGTAAGCAAAAAGTTTTGGCCCAAAGTCACGAGCAGGGTTCATCGCAAAGCCAGTCAGTGGACCTAAAGAACCACCAATTACTGCGATAAGAATACCGATCAGTAGAGGATTCATTGCACCGCGAGATGCGCCGTTGTTTTCATCACCTAACGCTAAGATAGCGAACATCAAAACAGCAGTAATCACAAATTCCACAGCAAAAGCGCCAAAGAAAGAGAGTGAAGCATGTGGGTATGTTGAGAAAATACCTGCTGTTGATAGTGCGTCTTGGCTGCTACGAACAAAGTTATGCGCAATTTCGTAATCAGTAAATAGGTTGCTGTACAGGCTGTATACCAGCGCAGCAGAGCAGAATGCGCCAAGCAGTTGCGAAATGATGTAAGGCACCACTTTCGCTTTATCAAAGCCATGGAACATGGCCAGCGCGATGGTTACCGCCGGGTTAATGTGTGCGCCAGAAACGCCAGCAGTACAGTAAATTGCAATCGCAACACCGAAGCCCCAGATGATGCTGATTTCCCATTGTCCGAATGTCGCACCGGTTAATACCAGAGCGGCCACACAGCCAACGCCAAAGAATATGAGTAATCCTGTACCGATAAATTCAGCCAAGCATTGCCCAAATAAAGAAGGGTGTTTGTTTGTTGTCATGTTCGAGTCCTTTTTAGTTTTGCTTATCTAGCACGTGTATTGTGCATATATTTGCGAACTCGAAAATAAACGAACATCAAAAGTGAGCGTTTGAGCATAAAATTGTTAATTAAAGTCACTTGAAATGTTAATCCGAACACTTTTGCTCGGAAAAGATGCTCGCATGAACGTCATTGCTCGAATTGATAGGTTGCGAAGCCGCTCAAACTACCTATATGTAAATGAATGCGCAACTGGTACGAGGAGTTTGTATTCGGATTTGTGATGCTACTTCGTGAGTGGTGGATAATTAGACTTAATTAGGGAGGGCTGTGTGATGTTTTTGCTATGTAACAAGGGCGTTAACAAATGCGCTTATATGCATAAATGAATAAACTGCCAACTAAGTTGTAGTTTGGCAGTTTCAATTTGGATGTTTGTTCTTGTTATAAGTTAAGAACTTACAGCTCTAAACCAGAGCTGCAACTTTTCCTTTCGAAACCAATTGAGCTCGGATTGAGTCATACGCCCAGTTGAATGCTATCGCGTACAGCACGAAGAAGATAACAATTCCGATATCCATTACTAGTACTGTCCAGAAATCGAGTTGAAGTACCCACATCAGTAGCGGGAACGTCACCAGCATCAAACCCAGTTCGAAACCTAAGCCGTGCAGAATACGTGTTTTCGTGGTTCTTTCGCTTCGGTCTGTTCCGTAAATTTTGTCGTAGCCATAGTTGTAAACGTAGTTCCAAGCCATTGCTATCAATGATATTGCGAGCGCTAAGCCTGCCATTTCACCTGCGCCATTTCCTGTAACATAGGTTGCAAGCCCTGCCATCAAAACCAAAGCAACCAATTCAAATAGCACCATGTGCAACATGCGTTCTTTATGTGACATTTTTCTAACTCTCTTTACGATTAAATAGCCGCCTATGGGCTAATGACTTGGCTAGATAATATCTACTTAAGTGATAATATAAAGATTGTTAGCATCACATATAATGATAGTAAGTTTTGGGAGAAACCGAATGTACAACATTGAACAACTGAAAATGTTTGTGTATGCCGTTGAATTAGGATCATTTTCTGCCAGTGCTCGTCATTTGGGTAAGGTACAGTCGGCGGTGAGCCAAGGCATCAGTAATCTTGAAATAGATTTTAATGTTGAGCTTTTTGATCGTTCGACTCGAAAGCCTTCACTAACCAAAGCGGGCGAGCAGTTATTTAAACAGGTGAAAGCGATCGTGCTTCAGGTTGAAGATCTGAATGTGACGGTTAATGCGATGGGGAGCGGTGAAGAGGGGCTCATCAAAATTGCACTAGATGATTCATTGTTGGTCCCAAACCTATCTAAGATCCTTAGTCGATTTAGCAAACAATTCCCTGCGACTGAAGTTGAGCTGGTTGCGTGTACCACAACAGAGGTCAACCCTTTAATTATCGAAGAGAGAGCAGACATTGGGCTGATGTTTACCAATTTGGCTTTTGACGTCGGCTCTGAGCCTTGCTTTATTGGTCACTTACCGTTTATTGCCGTGTGTCACCCTAGTCATTCGCTCGCAAAAACAGGTGTCGCGAAATTGTCCGATTTACTCCCGCATCGACAGTTAATGTTGAGGGGAGATAAAGGTAAGGGGATGGATCAGTTCCCGCTGATTGCCGGTAAGGTATGGTGGTCAAACAGCTTTATTGTTATCAAAGAGGTGGTACTCGGCAGTGATATTGGCTGGGCATACTTACCTAAGCACCTCGTCGAAGAGGAGCTGAATAAGCAGCGTTTAGTGGAGATTAATGTCTCATTCGATCACAAAACGTGGTCGCCACCCGTTGATCTTGTTTTGTCTAAAACACGCTCGAAAGGCCCAGCATTGCTTTGGCTTGAACAAGCATTGAAAGGCCTATTAGACGAAACGTAAGCTGGGCGAGACTTAAATTGGGTCAAACTAAATAAAGAAAAGGCTCACCGTTTAACGTGTGAGCCTTTCTGTTCAAAGTGATGCAGCTTTTTGTTCGCTCTAGCTCTAGATGCTAGACGTTAGGTTTAACTGTTTGACCATTGTAATACTTGTCTTTCATCTTAAGCGCCACGTTCACTAGGTAAATCAACACAGGTACTTCAATCAGTGGACCGATAACACCGGCAAACGCTTGGTCTGAATTGATACCGAATACTGAGATAGCGACAGCAATAGCTAGCTCGAAGTTGTTACCTGTTGCTGTGAACGCGATTGATGCGTTCTTGTCGTACTCAATGCCCATCTTCTTACCGATGAAGAAGCTGATGAAGAACATAGCCGTAAAGTAGATAGTCAGTGGAACCGCGATCAATAGTACATCCATTGGCAATTCAACAATCATTTCGCCTTTCAGGCTGAACATCAGAACGATGGTTGCCAGTAGTGCAATCAGTGTGATTGGAGAGATACGTGGAATAAACACATCGTTGTACCATTGCTCGCCCTTTATCGACACCAGGATCTTACGGCTTAAGAAGCCCGCTAGGAATGGGATACCTAGGTAGATAAGTACGCTGTGTGCAATATCGATCATTGAGATATCAACCAACATACCTTCGTAACCGAATACCGGAGGAAGAACGCTGATGAACAACCACGCCATAAAGCTGTAGCTTACCACTTGGAACGCGCTGTTCAGAGCAACCAACGCCGCACCGTACTCTTTATTACCGCCGCCGATGTCATTCCAAACCAGAACCATCGCCACACAGCGAGCAAGACCAATTAGGATTACGCCAACCATGTAACCTGGGTGATCACCCAAGAAAGTTAGTGCCAGTACAAACATCAGAATTGGGCCGACAAACCAGTTCATGATCAAAGATAGTTTGATCGCTTTCTTATCTTTTACCACGGTGCCTAGCAGGCTGTAGTTAACCTTAGCCAGAGGTGGGTACATCATTAAGATAAGGCCAATTGCCAGTGGAATGTTGGTTGTGCCAACAGACATTGATTCGTTCCACTGTTCGATTTGTGGGAACAAGGTGCCAAGCAGTACACCAATGCCCATGGCGATGAAGATCCACAGCGTTAAGTAGCGATCGAGAAAACCTAATTTTGGTTTCATTATATTATCTCTTTGGTTGTTATCGTTAATCGTCGAAAAGCGATATTTAAAGGCAAAAAATACGCCTAGTTTATTGTGTTCGACAAACTAAGCGTGGTTAATCTATTTTAAAATGGTGTCGATAAGCGATTCAAATTGCTGAATATTATCTCGGTTAATGCGATAGCACATCTTCGGTGGTATCGATTCAGCAGTGATGAAGCCTGAGGTTTTCAAGATTCTTAGGTGCTCTGATACTGTTGATTGAGCCAAACCTAATTCACTCACCAAGTCACTGTTCAAACAGCCGCCCGATTTTTCTAACGTTGAAAGGATACTCAATATACGAACTCTTGCCGGGTGAGCGAGCGCTTTCGCTAGAGTTGCCATTTGCTTTTCAGCTTCGACATCACCATGTCCGATTGGCAGAGCACAGCCACCAGTTGTAGAGCAAGTTTCGTTCATATTGATGTTTCGCTTTTCATAATCGTTAAAAGACGATTAATAGTAAGCCCATTTTATATAAGGGTCAATGCTCGGTGTCAATTCGGTCCGATTTTAACGGACGATTTAGTTATGGTGGTTGAACTTAGTGATGGCTCAACCAAGTAAAATGGCGTTTAATGTCGATTAAATGCCACTTTACTTTCTGGATTATGCTCTAGTTGAGCACGGTATAGCCTCGATTGATCATGCAGTTACGATTAACTTGAAACTTCTGCTGCTCAGATAGCTCGGCGGATTGTCTTTTTTGAGCTTCGTGCTTTAAAGCACCGCTGATAATACCGATGCCAGCGCCAGCTTTTGCGCCATCATGACCACTCCCGCCAGACACCGCTCCACCTAACGCACCAAGCGCAGCTCCCTTAGTGGTTGAGCCCACAATATACTTTCCAAGAGAGTCAACTTCCTCAGGCCTAACTTGCTTAGCGTACTGTTCACATTCATATATGTCTGCATGATATTGTGTTTCATCAATGCCTTTAGTATCAACAATGACTTGATTTGCAAATACTGCACTTGATACCGTTAATAAGATCGCAGCAAAAGGAGTGAATTTAATTTTCACACTGTATACCTCTAGAGTGTTTGTTGTGTTTTGATTATTTATAGTCTTTGATGAAATCAAGAGTATGAGCGATATAATCTTTTGAATTCAATATTTTAGATAGCCCTAGGAGCGTGTTGTAAGGTTGAGATACAGCGACCATATTGATTAACCAAGATGGGATAGATCCCCCAGGGTCACTCAATACTTGATAAGAAATATGAGTTGTTTCTTTATCTATTGGTGTGAGAACCCAGCGAGACTCGAGCTTTGCGACTCGAATCACTTTCTTGTTGTTTGGAAGGTAATTCGGTTTCCCATGTTGTTCGATTGTGACTATTAATGTGTTTGGTTCCTGGCTAATTACGTTCTCGACAATGGCTTCACGATCTGAGACAGGCCAAGGCGCTTTTGTATAGGTTTTAGTGATAGTATGAGCATCGCTAAAATGTTTGATTTCTTCCATTTCATCAATGTTCTCTACCCATTGAGTGCCTACTGAAGTATCCGTAAACAAAGCGATGATTGAAGTAAGATTGGCTTGGATATCAGCTTCTGCCCGAAAATCCTTCAAGTCGTTACCTTCAACTTTTCGATTGTAGACTTCGATGCCTTGCTTATTACGTACGAGCTTCCACTCATTGCCATCCGACGCTAACACTGAAAAAGACGTCGCAACCAGAATGAAAGTTAGAATCTTGCTGATCACGACAGTGCTCGTCCTTTCCAAGTGATTTTATTGCTCTTTGACAAGCGATAACTGTTGAGAATCAACAAACTTTGCAATGAAATCCCCAAAGGCACGGTTAGCGCATAACGAGCTGGTATAAAGAGTTCTTTGATCAAAATAAGATAAGTGACAATGGACGCGAGCAACATCAGAGCATTGATCGCTAAGGAGTAGGTATTGATTGATGAAGGATCTCCGATGAAATGGTGAGTTGATACAAGCAGCATCACCGGGGCAGCCCATGCAATGATATTCGTTTTGATGAATTCACCAAGTACTTGGAATCTTGATTGGCAATTTACAATAAGATTCATATTTTTGGAGAAGCCCGCCCAAATTGAACCAAAGTCTGAATACATATGAGTACTCATGAGCTTGTCTGCAAAAGCCCAAAACGCTTTTAGTCCGCACATCTTCATGAGTTTTGCAAAAGCGATGTCTTCGGATATCTCATTCGCTACCGCAGTATGCCCACCTACCGCATCGTATGACTTTCGTGTAAAAAGCATGGCTTGGCCGTTAGCAATGGCGTCTGCTTTTGACTTGTCGTTTGCGTTCTTGAAGTTCATGTAAGACGCGATTGAAAGAAATATGCCGGGTAAGGTGATTTTCTCAACGGTTGATGTGAATGCTTGCCTAGGGTTGAACGACAGCAAATCCGTTTTGTGTCTTGAGGCGAAATGGATAACGCTCTGTAGCATCAAGGGTTCAGACTTTGTATCAGCATCGATAAAATACAAATACTCACCCGTTGCTTGCTGTGAGCCCACCATGCAAGCATTACTTTTCCCTAGCCAATTGGGTGGTAATTTCCTTCCCGATATGCAGCGAACGTTAACACTCGATACGTCGATTAGCGTATCAACAATGGCCCTTGTCGAATCAGTAGAAAAATCATCAACCACGATGATTTCAAACCTGTCTTTTGGGTAGTTTTGCTTCATTAGCGAACTGAGGCTGGTCTCAATATTATCTTCTTCATTTCTCGCAGGGATAATAATGGACACGGTTGGCCACTTGGTTCGGTTCAACGAAATTTTAGGCGTAATGTGAACGCGATGGCGCGCTAAATTGGCAAGTGTGATTAAAAACTTGATGGTAACGATGCAAAACAAAGTCGAAGTGATAGCTAGAATCATGATTACAGTGGTCAACAAATAAAGTGATAGAGGTCTAAGGATCGTATAGCCTTGAGGGGTTTTGTTCACCTCTGGTATGTAGGACTCAATCATTCAAAGCGACATGTCGGTTAGCTCAGTTTTGCGTTTGAAGCGATTTATTAGAGCTCAGAAATAAGCATTGCATTCACTGGCTACTCTAGCGATATAATCGAACGCAGAACCGTTACAAAAGATAACGAAAATCATAATTTACATTTTAATTTTTACTTATAGGTAAGCCCTGAAATGCCACAACAGAACATCAAATTTATCGCTGCTGATATGGACGGCACTCTGCTTAATGAACACGGAAAGCTAGACCCAGAATTTTTTAATATTTATGAGCGTTTAGAAGCTCAAGACATTATTTTTGCTGCGGCATCGGGTCGTCAGTACTACAGCTTGATGGAAACCTTTGCTCCACTTAAAGATCGCATGATGTTCATTGCTGAAAACGGCACATTGGTGATGCATAAAGGGCAAGAGCTATACAGCTGCTTGCTTGATACCGATGCCATCAAAGAGATCATTAAAGAAGCGCGTGCTATTGAAGGCGCACATGTGGTGCTATGTGGTAAGAAATCGGCGTACATTGAAACCAAAGATGAGCGTGCTCTAGCGGAGATCTCTAAGTACTACCACCGTCGTGAGCAAGTAGAAGACTTACTGGCGGTAGAAGATGAATTTATCAAGGTTGCTATCTGTCACTTCGACGGTTCACAAGAGAAAGTGAACCCAAGCATCAATGCTAAGTTTGGTGAAAACTATCAAGTGGTTGTCAGTGCGAAAATTTGGTTGGATGTGATGAATGCTGAAGCATCGAAAGGCGCGGCGATTAAACATCTACAAAACACACTCGGTTTCACTTTCGAGCAGACCATGAGTTTTGGTGATTATCTGAATGACTACGAAATGCTTAAAGAGAGCTACCACTCTTACGCAATGGAAAACGCACATCCAAAGCTGAAAGAGATCGCTCGTTTTGGCGCACCAAGTAACGTTGATGCGGGTGTGTTCCAAGTGCTAGAGAAGCTGCTAGCGTAACGCAGTTCAGCTCAATCCGATTTTTATCAAAGCCAACTCGTTAACATGAGTTGGCTTTTTTGTTCGCTAATGTTTAGTTAGTTAAATTTGAACGAGTGTTCAGTTTATTGTAGTCTAATCAAAAAGATGGGTATCCACTTCGAATTGGATACGCCTTAGCAACGATATTTGGAATGATTATGAGCAATAAACTTCAACTCGATATTATTTCTGACGTAATGTGCCCGTGG
This sequence comes from Vibrio splendidus 12E03, assembly GCF_000272105.2. Classification (GTDB taxonomy): domain Bacteria; phylum Pseudomonadota; class Gammaproteobacteria; order Enterobacterales; family Vibrionaceae; genus Vibrio; species Vibrio splendidus_I. The sequence continues at coordinate 34,810 of NZ_AJZD02000279.1, read as the reverse complement.
TGCGTGGTCGGTTACAAAAACTTGGATCAAGCCGTTACAGAACTTGGTTTAGAAAGTCAGATTGAACTTGAATGGCAGCCGTTTGAGCTTAACCCTGATATGCCGCAAGAGGGCGAGAACCTGCGTGATCATATCATGAGAAAATATGGTTCTAGTGCAGAAGAGAGTCAAAGCTCCCGTGAACAGTTGGCTGCTCGCGGCAAAGCAGTCGGTTTCGATTTCAACTTCTATGACAGCATGAGAATGGTCAATTCACGCCACCTGCATGTGCTGCTCGATTTTGCACTAGCGCATGGTAAACAGACTGAGTTAAAGCTACGCTTTTTTACGGCTCACTTCACCGAGCAGAAAGACTTGTCTGACCTTGAAGTCATTATACAAGAACTTGAAGCGGTTGGGCTCGATTCAACGAAGGCACTGAAGCGCCTAAAAAACACTGAAAACTTGAAGCAAATTGAAGCGCAAGAGTTTGAATGGCAACGCATGGGTATTTCAGCGGTGCCAACAGTGGTATTCAATCGTAAAAGTGCGGTAACAGGTGCTCAGACGGTAGAAACGTACAAGCAAATCCTTCAAGAGATTATTGCTGAATCATAAGCCGATCGTTGGTATCAATTAGAGTCTGAATTTCATGGAATCACTTTCACTCGCACAAGCACAAAAAATTGTACTGCTTTCGCAAAAATTGCCACCTAAAAAGCAACGCAATGGAGGAACTTTGGCGAACACGCTGTCTGCGATTGAAAACCTTGGGTATGTTCAAATTGATACCATTTCGGTGATTCAGCGATCTCACCACCATACGCTGTGGAATCGTAATCAAGACTACCAGCTTGATCATCTAGATAAGCTGTTAGAGCGCCGAGAGGTGTTTGAGTTTTGGTCGCATGCCGCCGCGTATTTACCCATGCGTGATTACCGATTCAGCCTACATCGCAAGAATGGGTTTGCCAGCGGTAAGCTCAAGCATTGGTATAAAAAGGATGACGCACTGATGGCTCATGTTCTCAAGCGAATTGAGAATGAGGGGCCATTGATGGCGAAAGACTTTGAAGGGGATAGACCAAACCCCGGCGGATGGGGCGGTAAACCGGCCAAACAGGCGCTAGAGACTTTGTTTATGCAAGGTGACTTAATGGTGCCAAGCCGAGTGAACTTTCATAAGGTGTATGACCTAACCGAGCGAGTTTTACCGAGTGGTATTGATACCTCTAAACCAACGGAACAAGAGTATATCGAGCATCTGATCACTCGTTATTTAGAAGCGAACGGTGTGGGCATTGCATCGGAGATGAGCTATCTACTCAGAACACTAAACCACTGATACAGAAGACACTCCAACAGATGCTTGAAGACAAACAAGTCATGAAGGTGGATGTTCAAGGTATTGATTATTATGTGTTGCCTAATGCATTTGAACTGCTGAGCCAGCCTCTTTCCCGAACTAAGTTAAAGATACTGTCTCCGTTCGATAATCTGTTGATTCAGCGTAAGCGAATGCAATCACTGTTTAACTTTGATTACCTTCTTGAGTGCTATGTGCCTGAGGCCAAGCGCCAGTTTGGTTACTTTAGTTTGCCGATACTGTGGCAAGGTGAGCTGGTGGCACGAATGGATTGTAAGGTTGACAGGAAGCGTGGCTTGCTCAATATTCTCAACTTGGTTGTTGAAGATCGAATCAAAAACCATGAATCATTCGTTCATGCTTTATGTGATGAGCTCAAACACTTCATGGTGTTCAACCAATGTGATGAGATGATCGTCTATAACACTACACCTTCTGATCTTGGAAAACGTTTGATGAACCATTGGCAAACAGTTTAGCAGCTTTATTGTTTAGAGAAATCTGAGTTGCTCAGTAGAGAGGCTAACAAGAACTCGACAAAGGTTCGGTTCTTCAATGACAGTTGCTTGGTTTTGCTTAGACATGCAGAGCCAGCCAGGCTGACTACAAGCGATTGCAACCTATGATCAAAACCAAAGCGACCGAGTGATCCTGCTTGAGCAATATGAAAGCCGTGAGGCGATCAATCAGCAATTTGGTGAGAGTGTGTTTGATGATGTGCAGATCTCAGCAATAGGGCGACGAGGCCAAGATGGCAATATCTGTGAATCTTCGGCGATGATGCATTTCAACGACCGTTTTACCGCGCAAATCCACACTGCTGAAGACCACGGTTTAAAGCATGGTTTTACGATCCTAGGCAGCAAAGGCTGTATCACGCTAGATACTAATCCATGGCTACCGACGGCAGAAAACACGTTCACTGTTGAGATATACGAAACGTCGACACGTGAAATTAAAGTCGAAGCACAAGGTGACGGCTTCTATTATCAAGTGCGCAATATCCGCCAAGCGGTTGAGCAAGGTGATACACAACTTGCTGCGCCAATGGCAACCCACCAAGACTCTCGCGTAATCATGAAGTTATTAACTGATTGGGAACAAGCGGCGAGCTAATGTTTTAGTAAATTCTATACTCGTCTCATGTTTGATCGCCTCGTAAGCTATCAAACATGAGGCGTTTCCTCTATATCTTCCAGTCGACTCTCCCCAATAAATACTTTGCATTTGAAACCGCCACAGTGTCCAATATCAGGTAGTACGAAACTGACCGAAAAACCTTATTTTTTAAGGTGTTAAATAGGACCTTTGGCGCATGCGTAAATCAGATAAGAAAATCGAGAATCAAATCAGAGACGTGTTAACTTACGTTTGTGAAGACACGCTGAAAGGCTTCGATGGTTTTTTATGGGTGACTCACTCGGTCAACTTCTCATCTTTTCCGCAAAGTTTGAAAATTGTCTGTGTATTCGATACCAATCAGGATAGAACGAACTTCTTAAGTGGCGAAGGTCAACAGAGTGCCTTTGGGGCTATCCAACACGCGTTCAATCAAGTTGGGATTCAACTGAAGAATATCGATAAGCATGTTAGTTACGATACACAAGAAAATTGCGACCGTGACCACCAAGGGAAGTGGAACAAGAGGCTTTAAGGTGCGTTGTCATCGTTCTTGTTTAGGCAGCCTATCCAAATTGAGTTTCAATAGTGTGGCGCTCAAACTGAGATTCGATACAGCAAATCCAAGTCCTATTTTGAGTTCTAGGCTCTGATAACTTCTCATCTTCCAAACCGTATTATTCTCATTTTGAGAAAATCTGAGCTGATTTCTCGTTAGCCGGAGATACTTGGTTTCCAAATAAAATTAAAATCACAAAAACTTATATTTTCCTTAATGCATTGATTTTGAATCGGCATTTGCTCGTTTTACTTGCCACCGATGAAACAAGACAGACGAGCACTTGAACAATAGAGCCATGTAGTCGATACTTTTTTCGTATTTTGATTCCTAAATTGACACGTAAGTTGGCTGACTTTTCGTCTTGTGATTTAAGGCATGACAGTATCGATTAGGAAATTTGAATCATGAAAACCTACATTTCTGGGCTGCTCGCACTCATACCGTCATGTTTAATCGCTGGTTACGCTTTTGCTGTTGGTACAGCGCTTGTGCTGCCAGGGCAACATGAAGTTGGTGTTGATCTTTCGGGCTCCCCACTATCTGCGAATGCCGTCATTGATTGGGAAATTTCCAACAGTGATATTGTGTTCGGAGCTTATGCCGACAAAGCCGACAATGAGCGGGCCACGACAATTGGTTATATGTACAACCAAGTCATGGCGATTAACTCGGGTTGGTTGGAGAACGATCTCCGTAACCAAGCTGAGTTAGAAGGCCTCAATTTCGAAGACTATTTCCTGCACTTTTCTGAAGATACTGTTATTGCCGAAGTTGATAAAACTCATGGCGAAAAGACGCTTTTAAACCGAAAACCTATGATCTTGGGCTATACAGCCAGTGAAGAGCATGCTGGCTTTTGGCTGTATCAAGACCCTCCTTGGGATGCCGATGTGTTCGAGAATTACGAACAGGGCGGGGCATTGTATGTCTATCATGCTGAGCAGTTCGAACGGCTGACCTTTAAGTTCTCACAGTTTGCTGGCAGTGGTGAATTTTGGATTGAATACCCAACGGCTATTGATTCTCACGGAAGGGTTTCACAGTGGGAAAGGCTTGATGTAAAGAAAGACAAAACGCTCAATATGATCAAAAACCAATCGGTGATTTGGAACCTTCCGGATAACTGGGTAAGAGCCACAACTCATGATGGGAGCGGGGCGAGTTATGGCGGCGGCCAGTACTTTGGCTCAACCTTTTTGAGAGATGGCGGACGCTTATACGTTGTGAGAGTTCGTTGGCAAAGCGAGAGCGCCGACGACAGACCACGTTTAAAAGAAGTGAAACTCAAAAACAGTTTTCCAACCGTCAAATTAACCGACGCTCCGACCACAACACCGGATGGCAATGCTATTAGCCAGTGGAGAAAAATCCGTGGCTTTGACGTGTCTGCAGACCTAGATGGCGATAACTACTTGTCGCCAAGCGAGTATCGGAATCGAACCAATAAGAATGCAACAGCGCGTTTTCGTTGGGAATCAAGAGTGTTGCCATTTGGTCGAATGTGGAGCGCTAACTCATCTTGGTCGCTAACGAACGTCGCAAACGCGGATTATCTATCTGCTATTCATCGCTACTACAAGCAAAGCTGGGCAAGCCAAGGTTTGAATGGTGCGTACAACGACGACACAAATAAACTCATTGGTTCGAACCAGTTCTACGTTCACTCTGGCGGGCATGTTCAAGAGTTAGAAGCCGTTGTGGGCTCGAATCAAGCGGATGATCTCTATAAACAACAATTTTCAGCGTTTCTCAAAAATCTATCTGCTTTAGAAAGTGATGCGTCGATTGGGTTGAATATCGGAACCGCGAACTTGCTGGGTCGAAATGGACAGTCTCATCTTAGCGAGGCAGGATCTCTGTATTTACGAGAACACTACATTTTTCCTTCTACTGGGTTTAGTGGTTACTCGGGAATCTCTAAGTTCTGGGATAACTCTGCGCTCGCCTACAATGGGCAAAGTGTTATTTTTCAGGCGACAACGCGTTATGGGCGAGTTCAGTATCTTGGAAATAGTGAAGAGAATTGGAAGCAAGACCAATACTCGACCCTAGCGATCTACCACCTCAATCGACACGCTCAACATAGCTACTTTAATCAGTGGAACAATGGTTACGTCTATGGAAGTGGCAATACGACGGGTGACACTTTCTGGCAAAGTGGCGTCCCTAAAAACATCGCCTACCAACCAAGTTCGTTATTGGCCGTTGACTTGGGAGAGCCGAGTCATCAAATCCCACAAGGCTTTGAACCGATTCCTTTGATGCTATCAACAACGACACCTCAACCCGCGGACTACACCATCGTTGGCGATTCCTCGATGAACGAAATGGTGCATGCTGACCTGCCCAATGGCATGACTCACGTTCTACCGACGTTCACGTACTTTATGTATCAATCTGAAAATCAGGTGGTTGCTGGTGGTCCTGAAGACATGGTGTTAGCGAGAGAGTTCAGCAATGGTCGTGTGTTGTATCGCACGGATTTCCACGGTAAGAATCCGAGTTTTTATGACGCGGCAAAACTCACCATTACGCTGGATGTCCCAATGAAACCTGTTGAGGCTAACGGTAACGTTGGTGAGTATGTGAGTGAAGTAGAAATTGGCGGTTATGAAGGGCTGTTCTTACTTTATTAAAACCAATGCGAATGAGCACTCTCGAACCAGAGCCGACTAGACCTTAGGTTCGGGATATGAGCTTATTCTTTTTACACTGCTTAAACTCTTTGGCTATCCATGACTTTTCGTTCAAACCATTGTCAATTAGAGCAAATAAATAACCATCAACCTTGCTTGAAGCGGTTGGGTATTCTTGAAATACATGCTTGGGATAGCCCGGGTAATTCGTCTCATATTTGTTGTCTAGTTGCTTGCCTAACTCTCGCCATTTAACGAATAGTTCAGAAGACGAGGTTGGCTTTTTGTATTGGCCTAAAATTCGGTGGTGATGGACTAATGCCACTTTGGCGCAGTGGTTGGTTTGTACTACCTTCTGTATGAGCTCTGCTTGTGTCTCGCTGATTGTTTTCGCTAGTGCATTTTCTTGCTCGATGCGCTCTATTCGCTCACCAAAGGTTTCAGCGTGCATAGAAAAGATAACAGAAATGGGTAAAACCAATGCCAAAAGGCGCTTGCAGAACACAACCTAACTCGTTGAATGGATTCATCACTATTATGCCGTTGAGTAACAATATTATTAACGAATAAACACGCTTAATTGTAAGAATTATTTTTATCGAGTGGATTAATAAATGCTTTCTGTTTTGTTTTATTCATAAGGTGAATGGTTTGCTTATTCCGCTGGAATAACGGTTTTCAACGATCTTAATTTAATCGGAATATTATCGGCTAGAGATGTTGGATATCGATCGAGTGGTAAGGAAAACCGATCGCTTTTGCCGCATTCAACAGCGCCTGTCGAGTCTTAAATACTCTGGGTTGCATCTTTCTATCAGATTCAAGAAAACTGTTCACACCCCACTGATTGCTTTTCACCATTAAGTAATAGCCATTAGCACAAGGCGAAACAACACCAATGGCTGCTTTTAAATCACCACGAGTAAAGTGATTCTTAAATTCGCGTAATACCATATCAATGTCCTTATTCGATGATGAAAAAAGGGAGCGAATCGCTCCCTAGTTAAAGTGGTTACTAATGATTACAAGAATGCGCGGTATGGCAGTTCTGGGTCATTTTTGAAGATGTCAGCAAAGCCGCGGAAGTGTTGGTAGTGCATGCGACCTTTATCTGTAGGGTAAGTGTATTTACCACCTACTTGCCAGAAGAAAGGAGCAAATCCGTATTGCAGGCGTTCTTTCTTCATGTTCCACAACATTTCGATTTCACGGGGGTCGTTTTGGAAGTTCGCCCAAATGTCGTGGTGGAACGGAACAACCACTTCACAGTTCAAAGACTCAGCAGCACGAAGAATGTCTGAAGATGTCATTTTGTCTGTTACGCCACGTGGGTTCTCACCGTAAGAAAGCAGTGCAACGTCGATCTTGTGATCATTACCGTGTTTAGCGTAGTAATTAGAGTAGTGAGAGTCGCCAGAGTGGTAAACAGAGCCACCGGTTGTTTCTACCAAGTAGTTCACTGCGCGGTCATCCATGCCGTCTAGAATTTCTTTGTCTATAGAAGAAGTCCCTTCTGGTAGTGTTACAAGTGCAGTACGGTCGAATGCATCAAGAACCTTAATATTGACGTCTTTGATCTTAATCTCGTCGCCAACTTTCGCGATAACACAACGATCTTCTGGCACACCCCATTTCATCCATAAATCAACACACGCTTTAGGACCAATGAATTTAACGTGCTCGCCGCAGTTTTGTAGAACCGCCGCTGCAACGTTGATATCGATGTGGTCGCCGTGGTCATGAGATGCCATAACTGCATCGATCTCTTTGATAGCGAAAGGGTCCAATGGGAAGATCGCGGTACGTAGGTTTGGTTGAAGTGCTTCCACACCGCCCATACGCATCATTTGGTGCTGGTTTTTCATTTTTTGAACGGCTTGTGTTTTTTTACCAGTACCACACCAGAAGTCCATTGATAGGTTTGCACCTTCTTCTGATTTTAGCCAAATACCTGTACAACCCAGCCACCACATAGAAAACGTACCCGGTTGCACAACTGTTTGTTCAATCTCTTCATTTAACCATGTGCCCCACTCAGGGAATGTATTTAGGATCCAAGACTCGCGAGTGATTTCGTTTACATTGCTCATGATAATACCTTTTATTTCAATAATTTGATTAATTTTGGATGTAGGGAGCCGAGCGCCTTAATTTGGATTAAGGCACTGAGCTGAATTTATTATTATTGGGAGGGCAATTTGCCCTGTGATTTAAACTAAGATGACTTGCGTCCCTTGAGCTTCAATCTGTTTAACAACTTCTGGATTGGCGTCTTTACCGGTGATGACGATGTCTATTTGCTTGGTATTGCAAAAGAGCATTCCGGTGCGTTGTCCAACCTTTGAACTGTCGACCACCACCACGAGTTTATCGACCTGTTCAAGCATTTGCTGTTCAGCGACGGCTGTTAACATGTCGGCTTTGTATAACCCGGCGTCAGTTAAGCCTTTGCCTGAAGTGAACATCCAGTTTCCTGCATAACCGCCTAGTGAATTAGGAGCTGGATTCAAAAAGATGTTCTGCGCTTTGTTGTATTGACCGCCAATGATGATGACATCGTCATGATCTTCGTTGATCAAATAACTTGCGAGTGGGAAGTAGTTCGTTACGATTTGAACGTCATCTCCACATAGCTGTTGGCCAAGTAGGAAAGCTGTAGAGCCGCAGTTGATTACGACTGTATCACCCGACTGACAAAGTCCAGCGGCTGCTTGTGCAATCTCGGATTTCTCTTCATAGAACTCAGTGCTGTTGATATTCAGTGGTGACCACTTCCTCTTCTGAGTTTCTACTCGCTCTGCACCATTTCGAATCTTTCGCAGTCGGCCTAGCTCATCTAATTTAGCGATATCACGTCTTGCAGTTGCTGGTGAAACACTAAATTTATCAATGATATGTGAGACGTTGATTGTCTGCATATCTTCTAACAGCGACACGATGCCGTTATGTCTTTGTACTTCATTCATATTTATCACTCTTTATGTCGTTGTGACAATTTGATGATTACTTTTGATTTGTTTTGATTCTAATAATCACCGTCATGATTGTCAAACCACATCGATATAAAAATAGGATCTCAATCACAATGTTTTATAAGTTATTGATTTTAAATAATTTGTTGTTTTTGTATGTGATCCCAAGCTCAATTAGGCGCATTCCTAGTGTGGTTAATTGACATAAATCAAAGTAATCACAAGTGAGCATTGAGTGATTACTTTTGATTGGTAAAGTCTAGTTCGTGAGCAAAACTTAGAATCATCACATCCTACAAATCATTAAAATTAAAAACTAACCAGGGGTAAAGATATGGAATTCTTATATGATATTTTCTATATTTTTTACAGTCAGGTAATGACCAAAGCACCGTTGCTACTCGGTCTTGTTACTTGTCTCGGCTACATCCTTTTAAAACGTGACGCAACAACTGTTATCTCCGGCTCTATAAAAACCATCGTTGGTTTTATGATAGTGCAGGTAGGTGCGGGAACATTGGTAGCGGGTTTCAAACCAGTTATCGAAAAAATGAGTGAAATACATGGCTTGACGGGCTCGGTGATTGACCCGTACACCTCCATGATGTCCACCATGGAAACCATGGGCGACAATTACTCTTGGGTTGGGTATGCAGTATTACTGGCACTTGGGCTGAACATTCTTCTTGTTGCCTTCCGTCGTATTACGGGTATCCGAACCATCATGCTGACTGGACATATCATGTTCCAGCAAGCAGGCCTTATTGCTGTTTTCTACTTCGTGCTTGGCGCAAGTATGTGGGAAACCATCATTTACTCTGCAATATTGATGGCGTTGTACTGGGGTATTTCGTCAAACATCATGTTCAAGCCGACTCAAGAAGTCACTGGCGGGGCGGGTTTCTCGATTGGTCACCAACAGCAGTTTGCTTCATGGGTAGCCACCAAGGTTGCACCGAAACTTGGCGACAAGAACGACAGTGTCGACCACATTAAACTGCCTAAGTGGTTGCACATTTTTCACGACAGTATCGCTGCAACAACATTGGTGATGACTGGCTTCTTCGGCATTATTCTTCTTTCGTTCGGTCTTGATAACCTTCAAGACATGGCGGGCAAGACTCACTGGCTTATCTACATTTTCGAAACAGGTTTGAAATTCGCAGTCGCGATTCAAGTTATCGTAACAGGCGTTCGTATGTTCGTAGCTGAATTGTCTGAGGCCTTTAACGGTATCTCACAACGTCTTATTCCAAACGCTGTTTTAGCAATCGATTGTGCGGCTATTTATGCCTACTCACCGAACGCAATGGTATTCGGTTTCATGTGGGGTGCTGTTGGTCAATTCACGGCAGTGCTTGCAATGCTTGCGTTCGACGCGCCAATCATGATTATCCCTGGCTTTATCCCAATGTTCTTCTCGAACGCAACCATCGGCGTGTTTGCTAACCACTTTGGTGGCTGGAAAGCGGTGATGAAAATCTGTTTCGTGATGGGCATCATCGAAGTGGTTGGCTCTGCTTGGGCAATCCATATCTTCGCTCAATCAGGTACTGAGTTTAATGGCTGGATGGGTATGGCTGACTGGGCTTTGGTATTCCCACCAATCATGCAAGGTATCTCAAGCTCTAGCATGTTCTTCTTTGTGATTTTGGCTTTGGCAGGCATTTACATGTACTTCGCTTCTAAGCAACTACGAGCGGAAGAAGACGCAGAAGCTGCTGCTGAAACAATGACTGCCGTAACGCCTGAAGGCATTGAGGTTGAAGTTGCGGTACCACAACAATCGACAGCAACTGCTGAAGCTCCATCGGTTTCTGCAACGGCTGCTTCTACAACATCAGAAAATCGAGGGTCGCCAGCAGCTGATCAGAAACCGGTTCGCGTTCTAGTGTGCTGTGGTTCTGGGCAAGGTTCTTCAATGATGTGCTCTAAGAAAATCAAAGAGTACTTGGACAAGAAAGGCATCCCAAGCACGACATTCAACAGCGCTATCACCGATTACAAATCGCACCTTGGCTCATTCGACATCATCGTTACTTCGGTTGCTCTTGCAGCGAAGATCACGGGGCTTCCTGAGGGCAAGCAGCAGTTAGCGGTGAAGAACATGATTATGGTGAAAACCTTCGGCGACGAGCTGGTTTCCATCATCGAGAATAACTTCCACAAATAATGAAAATGGCTCAGTGGTATAGCGCTACTGAGCCAATAAAAACAATTATATAAGTGAGCAATAACATGAACCTAAAAGAATCTCTTATCCAGAACAACTCTATCCTACTCAACGCTAAAGCGGCTGACTGGAAAGCTGCGATCAAGCTTGGAACTGATGCATTGGTGAAAGCGGGTATTGCAGAAGAGCGTTACTACGACGCGATTACCAAAGCGATTGGTGAAGAAGGCCCTTATATCTGTATTCACGATGCGTTCGCACTACCGCATTGCCGCCCTGAAGACGGTGTTATTCGTACTGGGTTTGCGCTAACTGTGCTTGAAACACCAATCATGTTTGAAGGTGTTGATGAGCCTGTAGATGTGTTGATCACGCTAGCGGGTAAAGACTCAGAAGAGCACATCGAAGGCACTATGCAAGTGGCGAACTTGATTGAATTCGATGAAGACTTCTCAAAACTTCGCGCGTGCAAAAGCCCAGAAGAAGTGGCGCGTTTAATTGATGCAGCATTGCTTCAAGCGGAAGCGGCGTAAGGAGGCAACGATGTCTAAATATAGCCAATTGAAACAACGTGTTTTAGAAGCCAATTTGCAACTTCCGAAATACGGCTTGGTGACTTTCACTTGGGGAAACGTCTCTGAGTTTGACCGTGCTAATGGCGTAATAGCCATTAAACCATCGGGTGTCGAGTACTGCGACATGACCGCTGAAGATATGGTCGTCGTCGATCTAGAAGGCAACATCGTTGAGGGGAAGCTCAACCCTTCAAGTGATACTGCGACTCATTTAGAGCTTTACAAAGCTTTCCCTGAGGTCAGTGGCATTGTTCACACGCATTCACGCAGTGCCACGATTTGGGCGCAAGCCGGTATCGACATTCCAGCTTTGGGTACTACACATGCAGACTACTTCTACGGTGATATTCCATGTACTCGTCGTTTATCTCACTCTGAAATATCTGAAGAGTACGAGAAAAATACCGGCCTTGTGATCATTGAAGAGTTCCAGCAACGCCGAATTGATCCTATGGCAGTTCCAAGTGTGATTGTTGCAGGACATGCGCCATTTTCTTGGGGTAAAGATGCAAACGACGCCGTTCATAACGCGGTGGTGCTAGAGGAAGTGTCTGCAATGGCATTGGCTACACGCTCGCTGAACAGTGGCATCAAGATTCAGCCGGAGCTATCAGACAAACACTACCTGCGTAAGCATGGTGAAAATGCTTATTACGGCCAACAGTAAATCGGCTTTTCGTTGAAATAAGTCGTTTAAGTAAGCCGTTTAACGAGTTTCGATTCTAAGTAGTTTCAATATTGATTAGGCCTAATTTCAGGGAATAAGTGAGAGGACTCTATGTATAAAGTGCTGGCGTTAGATCTCGATGGAACCGTGTTAAAGGATGATCACACGATTCATCCAGAGGTAAAAAAGGCGATTCAAGAAGCCAAACAAAGTTGTCATGTCGTGATTGTTACAGGTCGACACCACACAGCGGCGCGACCTTACTACTACGAATTGGGGTTAGATACGCCAATCATCTGCTGTAACGGCACTTATGTTTATGACTATGAGACTGAAACGGTACTGACTCAAAACGCCATAGAGAAAGATAAGGCGCTTACCTTCATCGATATGGCTGACGAGTTTCAACTCAAAATGGTCATGTACATCACACATGCGATGACGTACTCACAGTACAACCCATTTGCTTACATGCTGGCGTTGGAAAGCTGGGCTGAAACCGCACCGGAGCAACACAGACCTCAAATATACCAAGTGGAGTCATTCACTGAAGCGGCTCAGCAAGCCGAACACGTTTGGAAGTTTGTGGTGGAAGGCAGCCAAGACTCAGTAGACCGTTTAATGCAACACCCATGGATAGAAGAGAACTTCAACGGTGAACGTTCTTGGTCAAACCGAATAGATTTTGCTGCGAAAGGTAACAGTAAGGGCCTACGCCTTGCTGAATACATCGCAGACCTGGGTTATCACGCCGATGACGTCATAGCTGTCGGTGATAACCACAACGACATATCCATGCTTAAGTACGCCGGATTAGGCGTAGCGATGCTCAATGCTGATGACATCGTCAAGTCACACGTTCAGTGCGTGTGCTCAACAGATAACAACCATGATGGCTTAGCCCGTCTAATACGTGAACAAATTAAAGGATAACAACATGACTAAACCAATGATTCAGATCGCCCTAGACCAAACAAATCTTCCTGCTGCCATTGAAGTAGCAAACAACGTTGAAAGCTTTGTTGATGTGATTGAAGTGGGCACTATTTTGGCGTTTGCAGAAGGGATGACGGCGGTGTCTACACTTCGTAAGAATCACCCAGACCATATCCTTGTGTGTGACATGAAAACAACAGATGGTGGCGCGATTTTGGCTCGCATGGCATTCGAAGCCGGTGCTGATTGGATAACGGTTTCTGCGGCTGCACACATCGCCACCATTGGTGCATGTAAGAAAGTCGCTGACGAATTTAACGGTGAAATCCAAATCGAAATTTACGGCAATTGGACAATGGATGATGCTCAATCTTGGGTCGACCTAGGTATTTCACAAGCGATTTACCACCGTTCTCGTGATGCTGAATTAGCGGGTGTGGGTTGGACAGAAGAGGATCTTGTGAAGATGCGTGCATTATCTGAAATGGGCATCGAGCTTTCTATCACAGGGGGCATCGTGCCTGAAGACCTATACCTATTTGAAGGAATTAAAGCGAAAACCTTTATCGCGGGTCGCGCACTTGCGGGTGACAAAGGTAAAGAAACAGCAGAAGCGCTAAAAGCTCAGATCGATCGCTACTGGAACTAGGAGGCGTTATGTATCAAAACTTGTTACGCCACCGTGTAGGGCTTTATGAAAAGGCCCTACCTAACGAACTTAGCTGGGAAGATAAGCTGGCAACAACCAAAGAACTCGGCTTTGATTTTCTTGAGATATCGGTAGATGAATCAGACGAGCGCCGCAGCCGTTTGGATTGGAATGACGAGGAAGTGTATGCCCTACGTCACCTGTGTGAAAAGCATGGTGTACCTCTGCAATCCATGTGTTTAAGCGCGCATCGCAAGTTCCCATTTGGTTCAGCAGATCCGGCGATTCGTGAACAAGCGGTTATCCATATGGAGAAGGCTATCTCGTTGGCTTACAAATTGGGTATTCGTACCATCCAACTGGCTGGATATGACGTTTACTACGAGCCTGCTGATAAAGTAACTCACCAGAGGTTCATTGAAGGAATGAAGCTTTCGGCGCAGTTGGCTGAAAGATCGGGCGTAATGCTTGCTGTGGAAATCATGGACACCGATTACCTGAACTCTTTGAGTAAGTTCGAAGTGCTGAGCCGCGAAGTTAATTCACCGTATTTCACGGCGTATCCGGATGTGGGCAATATCTCTGGTTGGAATTACGACATAGTGACTGAGCTAAAACTGAGTAAGCCTCATATCACTCAGATCCACCTCAAAGACACGTATAAAGTGACTGACGAGTACAAAGGGCAATTTCGAGACTTAGTAATTGGTGATGGTGAGGTTGACTTCAATGCCATTTTTGAAACGTTGAAAGAGACTGAGTGCGTTGTACCACTCGTGATCGAGATGTGGGCTCAAGATGAACGCTGGAAAGAGAATATACTCACGGCACAAAAACGCTTGAATGAAGTGTGTGTTCAAACGGGTGTTCCGATGTTGTTTGGCCACTAGCTCTACTTAGAATGCTTAACGAGTTTCTCTTTGCGTTCTCCATGCTCCTAACGAAAAGAGAAAATGCAGCATATTGCCCCCAATATGCTGCATTTTTATATCAATGTCGAAATAGTGGCTGCGTTTAAACAGCGATCGTCACATGATCACGACCCACTTCAGCCATCTGAATGAGGTAGTCCGTGTGGTACTTCTTCTTGATGATGATTTGGCTACCGATTTCAGCAACAATCTTTACCACTTCTAACGCATCAGAAGGATGCAATGAAGAGTCTTTTGAAATTTCGATATTAACGCCTAAATTTGCCAATTTGATGATGTCGCTAGAATGCATAATGATGTCCAAGATGTTTGATTTTCGTGGACTATACCATCTTCAATTTATGCAACTCTACTCTACCTGGCCTAAAATTTCGGTAGATGCTCTCAATCTATGATTCCAATATGTAAGTAGTCGATCTAACTCACAAATTGCGGGTATCAATAACCTCAATGAGAGGGGCTATCTGCTTAGTATTTACTTTATATACTGCCCCTATTAAGTGATTAGCTTGCTGATCTTCAATAGGGGAATTTTTAGATCGGGCACTCATCAAAATTACTAATCTTTTGGATCTCTCAGTATGAAAATTGTTATTGCACCAGACTCGTTTAAAGAATCTTTATCGGCTGTATCGGTGGCGGCGTGTATTGAACAAGGTTTTCGTGAAGTCTTCCCCGACGCGGATTACGTGACCTTGCCTTTAGCCGATGGCGGCGAAGGGACTGTGGATGTGTTGCTGCAAGGTTTAGCGGGGCAGAAGCGAAAACATCAAGTGGAAGGGCCGTTGGGCGCATTGGTTAATGCTGAATGGGCGATGCTTGAACCATCCGATCGCAACCCCAACAAAACGGCATTGATTGAAATTGCTGCCGCATCTGGTTTGGACTTGCTGACGCCAGAGCTGCGTGATCCCTTGGTAGCTTCGTCTTTCGGTACAGGGCAGTTGATTTTAGAAGCGATAGAGCAGGGTGCTCAAACGATCATTCTCGGATTGGGTGGTAGTGCGACCAATGATGGTGGTGCGGGTATTGTTCAAGCTTTGGGTGGTCGTTTGCTAGATCAAAAAGAGCAAGAGCTTAACCGAGGTGGTGCTGCGTTAGCGGAGTTAGTATCTATTGATCTTACTGATCTAGATTCACGCTGCGCGGATATCGAGTTGATCGTCGCGTGCGATGTGGATAATCCGCTGTGTGGTGAAAATGGTGCTAGCCATATATTCGGCCCACAAAAAGGGGCGACTCCTGACCAAGTATTGATGCTTGATAAGGCGCTTGATAATTTTGCTCAAGTTTCTGAATCTCAAGGTTGTACTCGTGGTGATGACTCTGTTCACAAGCGTAAGGGTTATGGCGCGGCTGGTGGTGCTCCAATGGGACTTGGTTTGCTATTCAACATGCAAATTAAACCCGGTATCGAGATGGTACTGGACGTTTTGCAAGCCGATGATGTGTTGAAAGGTGCCGACCTTGTGATTACCGGTGAAGGGCAGATGGACAATCAAACTCTGCAAGGAAAGACACCTTATGGCATTGCCAAGCGTGCAAGTTTACAAGGTATTCCAACCATAGGTATTGCCGGATCACTGGGCACTGAAGTCGAAGCGCTTTATGGTGAAATGAACAGTTTGTTCGGGACTGTGCGCTCTCCTCAGTCACTCGAGCAAGTACTACGAGAAGCTGAATTGAACTTAACTAGAACGGCAAGAAATATAGCTTCGACGCTGAAATTAGGACATGCAATTCTAAAATAAAGTTCGGTGATACAAAGGCTTAGTTAACTCACCTGTTCGATAGGTTTTATAGATAGCAACGATAAATATAAACGATTATATTTTCTGGTCACTCAGGTCTATTCTTTATCCATATTATTTTAGTGGTTTTTAAAGTATTGAATCCACTTAAATCGAAGATATGGCAACGATGCGATATCTTTTACCTTAAGGAATAGACCATGAGTAAAAAACTAACTACAGCTGCGGGTTGTCCTGTTGCTCATAATCAGAATGTTCAAACGGCGGGCAAACGCGGCCCACAGCTTCTACAAGATGTTTGGTTTTTAGAGAAATTGGCTCACTTTGATCGTGAAGTGATTCCAGAGCGTCGCATGCACGCAAAAGGCTCAGGTGCTTACGGTACATTTACCGTGACCCACGATATTACCAAATACACCAAGGCAAAACTGTTCTCTGAAGTTGGTAAGAAAACCGACCTTTTTGCACGTTTTACGACAGTAGCAGGCGAGCGTGGCGCAGCTGATGCTGAGCGTGATATTCGTGGTTTTGCATTGAAATTCTATACCGAAGAAGGTAACTGGGACATGGTGGGTAACAACACGCCTGTGTTTTTCTTACGCGATCCTCTTAAATTCCCAGATCTAAATCATGCAGTGAAACGTGACCCACGTACTAACATGCGTAGCGCGAAGAACAACTGGGATTTCTGGACTTCTCTGCCTGAAGCACTTCACCAAATCACTATCGTAATGAGTGATCGTGGTATCCCAGCTACTTACCGCCACATGCACGGTTTTGGTAGCCACACATTTAGCTTTATCAACAGTGATAATGAGCGTTTTTGGGTTAAATTCCACTTCAAATCTCAGCAAGGTATTAAGAACTTGTCGGATGCTGAAGCAGCGAAGCTGATCGGCGAAGATCGTGAAAGTCACCAACGTGATCTGCTAGAAAGCATCGATAACCAAGACTTCCCGAAATGGAAACTTAAAGTTCAAGTGATGCCAGAAGCGGACGCAGCGAAAGTACCTTACAACCCATTCGATCTTACTAAGATCTGGCCTCATGCAGACTACCCATTGATTGAAGTGGGTGAGCTAGAGCTTAACCGCAACCCTGAGAACTTCTTCGCTGAAGTTGAGCAGTCAGCATTCAACCCTGCTAACGTAGTTCCAGGTATCAGCTTCTCGCCAGACAAGATGCTACAAGGTCGTCTGTTTGCTTACGGTGATGCTCAGCGCTACCGTTTGGGTGTTAACCATCAGCACATCCCAGTGAACGCACCTCGTTGCCCTGTACACAGCTACCACCGTGATGGTGCGATGCGTGTTGACGGTAACTTTGGTAGCACATTAGGCTATGAGCCAAACAACGAAGGCCAATGGGCAGAGCAACCTGATTTTGCAGAACCAGCATTGAACCTTGATGGTGCAGCAGCACACTGGGATCATCGCGAAGATGAAGATTACTTCTCGCAACCGGGTGACCTGTTCCGCCTAATGACACCAGAAAAACAAGCGATTCTGTTTGATAACACAGCTCGCAACCTAGGCGGCGTACCTAAAGAGATTCAATTGCGTCACCTAAGACACTGTTACAAAGCCGACCCAGCATATGGCGAAGGCATTGGTAAACTGCTTGAAATTGATGTAAGCGAATTTAAGTCGTAATCAAAAAGCTTGATTAGTTAAATGAAAGGCCGTTGAGTGAATTACTCAATGGCCTTTTTTGATCGCGCTGTGTAATGGGGGTATGTACTAGGAAAACCGTGTCAGTCACGTCAATTTATTGAAATTTATCGCTTTTTCTATTAATAGCTTTTGCCTATCGAATTGATAAATCTATCCCATTATCTTTATAAGACGGACGGGATTATCCTACGGCTATCAGTTTATAAAGTAGTAGAGTTTGAGATGAGTAAAAGCGCATTAATCGTTGAAGGTGGGGCAATGAGAGGCATCTTCGCTGCCGGAGTGTTAGACGCCTTTATGGAAGACGATTTCCGTCCTTATGATTTTGCCATTGGCGTATCTGCGGGCGTATCCAATTTGGTTGGTTACTTATCTCAAGCGCCAAAACGCAGCTACAACGTGATCACCACGATGGCGACCGATAAAACCTTCTTCAACCCAACTCGTTTTGCCAAGGGTGGTAACTTGGTAGACGTGAAGTGGTTGTGGAATGAATCAAACCAACGCTATCCACTGGATTGTGGTGAGATGTTTTCAAGTATCCCACTGATTGCCGCTGTGACGAATGTGGATACAGGCAGTGCCGATTACTATCACATTAAGCCAGAAAACCTTTCTAATGTGGTTGAAGCAACAACGGCCTTACCTATCGCTTACCGTGAAACACCGTGCTTCTCTGGCGGCTGTTATACAGATGGTGGTGTAGCCGATTCAATTCCAGTTCGTGAAGCTTATCGCCGTGGTGCGCGTGATATTACCGTGATTCTATCTCACCCATTGAGCTACCGAATGAAGCCGCAGAAGTATCAGTGGATGCTGAAAAAACTGTTAAAGAAATTCCCAAACATTGCGGAGTCGATGGCGGTACGTGCTGAAAACTACAACCAGTCTTTGGAGTTCATTCGTAACCCTCCAAAAGATGCGACCATTAAGGTGATTGCGCCACCGGAAACGTTCGCGGTTAAGCGACTGACTATGGTTCAAAGTACCTTGGATGCAGGTTATGAGATGGGCGTGAAGGCAGGGGAAGAGCATCTGGCTATTCGAAAAGGTACTTACGGATTAGACATCGAGGATTGCCACTTCTGCATCTAGTTCTGTTTTCTATATTGGGATAACCCAAAAAGCCACGCTGTTCACTTAGGAATAGCGTGGCTTTGTATTTGTAGAGCTAGTCTGTTTTTAAATCAGCTCGTTATTGAACGAGTTCGTTGCCGCTGGTGTTGTCTGCAAAGAAAGCGTCAACGCTGGTTAGGGTTGTATTGGCAATGTTGAACAGTGCATCTTTGGTCAAGAAAGCTTGGTGACCTGTGAACAGCACGTTATGGCAAGCAGATAGGCGACGGAACACGTCATCCACAATCACATCGTTAGACTTGTCTTGGAAGAACAGCTCTTTCTCGTTGTCATACACATCAAGGCCAAGCGCGCCAATCTTACTCTGTTTCAGTGCTTCGATTGCTGCGGTTGAATCTAACAGTTCACCGCGGCTGGTGTTAACGATCATCACGCCATCTTTCATTTTCTCAAATGCAGTCGCATCCAAAAGATGGTAGTTCTCTTTGCTCATTGGGCAGTGCAGAGAAATCACATCAGACTCTTGATAAAGCTCATCCAATTCCACGTATTTAGCACCTAGTTCAACGGCTAATGGGTTTGGATATGGGTCATAACATAGGATGTTCATGCCCAAACCCTTCAGAATGCGCATCGTTGCTAAGCCAATCTTACCTGAACCAATCACACCAACGGTTTTACCGTGGAAGTTAAAGCCGACCAAGCCTTCAAGGGAGAAGTTCGCATCACGAGTTCGTTGGTATGCCTTGTGCAGTTTACGGTTCAAACACATCATCATGCCGACCGTGTGTTCAGCTACCGATTCTGGTGAATAAGCAGGAACGCGAACCACTTGCAGGCCAAACTCTTTGGCTGCGCCTAGGTCGACTTTATCAAAACCCGCACAGCGCATTGCAATCAGCTTGGTGCCGCCTTGTGCAAGAATCTCTAGCACGTCTCGCGATAGGTCGTCGTTTACAAATGCACACACCACTTCGTTGTCGTGCGCCATTTTTGCCGTGGTTGTAGTGAGGCGAAAATCATGGAAATGAAACTCAGCGTTGAGTTCGCCTTTCGCAAGGTTGAATGATTTTTCGTCGTATGATTTTGAGCTAAAAAAAGCAATGTTGAGCATGGCTTCCTCTCTTACCTAAAATATAAATAACCCGTCTGTTTTATTAATCTAAAATCGGGCTAAAACTAATAACTCTGTTCAGTGTGCTAGAGTTTTTTTCTCTTGTCTATCACCATTAGTCATTGTAATTATTAAGGTTATTTGGTCTTTTATCTCCACTTATTGAACATTAAAAATCACATTACGAAGTAGCTTGCTTATAAGTTCATGAATATCGAATGGATCTTACTTTCGAGTGTTGAACATCTTCTTGGTCTCTTTTTCTGACCAGAAATTAATGTTGAATTGTGCGTCGTCACTCAGTTCCACTCGATGCCAATATTGAGGTGGACTGGTGGCAAATTGCCCGGCTTCAATTGTGATCACTTTTTCTGGTTCTGTTGCTTCAATATCAGCAAAACCATAGAAGGTCACTGTACCTTCCATTACGCAGATCTGACCAAAGACACCCTCTGCGGTGTTGTGATGGTTGAGGAGTGCTGCTGGTATATTGTCTTTGGTGAAAAACGGTGTTGAACGTTGGATTTTACAGTGTGACGGAATACGTAAATGACTCATATAAAACCTCTTATCTGACTGTTCTTTAAAATGGGTACTTCTCTGTCGTAGGTGAGCAATCTTTACCAATAGTTTTCACTACTGAATTGACCAGGCTTTCTACGTAAGTGCTTTTCGAAACCTAAGCTGGTTAGTGCTTCACTTGTGTCACGAACCATTTGCGGATTGCCGCAAAGGTAGAAGAAACTGCGGGTTTGATTGAAAGCGACAGACGCGGCTTGCTCAAGGTCGCCTCCAAGTAACAAGCTTGGGATTCGTCCGCGCAAAGTTCCGGTGACTGATTCTCTAGAAATAATTGGCACATATTTAAGTTTCCCTTGAAAGTGATCGACGAGTTGAGTGATACGGTCTCGATAAGTCAGGTCTTGTTCTGTTCTTACGGCATGAACCAATACAAGGTTGTTGAATGACGCGGCTTTTTCTGAAGCCAATCCATTCTGTTGTTGGAGCTGCATGCTTTCGAGCATTGAGATGAATGGGCCAACCGCGGTTCCGGTTGAAAGCATCCATAGATCGTCGGCGATCTCTGGGATTTCATCCAATGTCATGAAGCCGCTTGGGTCTTTGCCGACAAAGATGTCATCGCCTACCTTCAATTCATGAAGCTTAGGAGAGAGCTGACCGTTTTGATCCTTAATAATCAAAAACTCTAGATGCTGATGACCTTGCTCATGTTCCGGCGCATTCACCATGGAATAAGCACGTCTCACGAACTCATCCTCACTATTGAGTAAGCCGAGCTTAGTAAACTGACCCGCCTGATAAGGGGAGACAGGAGCACTGACTTGGAGTGAGAACAATTGATCTGTCCATTCTGTCTTGTGTAGGATTTTTCCGGTTACCAAACCATGAGGAATATCTGTCATATCATCACCTTTAAGAAGAGAAGTTATCTCATTAAGGATACTCAACTATTTACACTTTGGAGTTGCATGTAGCATGCCAATAATGAGAATGCTTATCAATACTGGTTTTGCGAATGAAATTAACTGTTATTGTGTCAAAAAGACACTTCACAAGCTGGTCAAAATGACTCGAATGTGTAATTGTTATCTGCGTGGTGCGTTGTTTTGGGGATCTAGAGCCGAGCTTTAGCAAAGTCTGCAGAGTGGTTTGACCCCTGAAGTATTGCACTAATAACTAAAGAGAATAATTTGTAGATGCGTATAATGGCGGCTTTCGATCTCAATATAGCCGTGTTTTATGCTTGATAATCTTCGTATGGCCTTGAACGTATTGTTCGTGACCATCAATACCGCAATGACTGCGTTTACCGTGAGCTTCTTTGGCCTCATCAAACTGATTCTGCCAATCTCTGTTGTGCAGAAGTCGTGTACTCGTTTAGCTAACTTCACATTTTGGTGCTGGGCTTCGCTCAACCTTTGGATGTTGAACGTGAACAACGACATCGAGTGGCAAGTCGAAGGCGGGGAAGATATCTCGACTAAACAGTGGTATTTGATGATGTCGAATCATCTTAGCTGGGCAGATATTGTTATTCTGTCTTCTATCTTGAAAGATAAGATGCCGATGACTAAGTTCTTCCTTAAGCATGAATTGCTGTATGTCCCTTTTGTTGGGTTGGCATGTTGGGGGCTAGATATGCCCTTCATGAGACGTCACTCGCGTGAGTTTTTGCTGCGTAACCCAGAACGTCGTAATGATGATTTCGATGCAATCAACAAAGCGTGTACTAAGTTCAAGCTTGCACCGACAACCTTGGTTAACTTTGTTGAAGGAACGCGTGCCAATCACGAGAAACTGGCGACAGCGAAAACCCCTTACCGACACCTATTGAAGCCTAAAACTGGTGGTGTAGCATTTGCACTATCGGCAATGGGACCAATCTTAGATGGCATTGTTGATGTCACTCTGGCTTATCCAGAAAACCAGACTTATCCGTTTGAAGATATGCTAAAAGGCAAAATGACCAAGGTCGTGGTGCGTATTAAATTGCATCCGATGGATGAGAACGTAAACGGTAATTACTTTGAAGATAAAGCGTTTAAGCGCCGTTTCCACAGTTGGTTGAATAACACGTGGAAAGAGAAAGACGCCTATCTTGATACGGTTTATGGGGTTGATACGCTCCGTGAGGCTGAAACGATTGATGGGCTTGATACGGTTCATAAGAAGCAAGAGCAGTAAGATCAAATCAAACAGATAGCATCAAAAAAGCCGATAGTTCATTGAACTATCGGCTTTTTTATTGAATCGCGGTGTCAGGGTACGCGATAAAGTTAGTGTTTACTACCGTCAAATAGCTTGGTATGCATCAATGATGTGCTTCACTTGGCTCGGTTTGCCTTGCTTCTCTTGTCCTTGATGGATACGTAAGTAGTGCTGCAATGTTTTGGTTTTGTATTGCTGTGATACCTTCACTTGTTCATCACAGCTTGGTGTCCAGATCTTGTCACCGACGTTTGATATCTCGCTAATGGTTTGGCTCTTTTCTGCCTCGCCTTGGTTATTGCTCACCAATAAAATCTCGTAATAACGACGGTTCTCTTCAATCAACACTTCATCAATAAGACTAAAATTGAGCGCCTTTAAATGGCTTCTTAGCTCGAATTGTTGATGCACCGGACAAAGCAAGAAATCGATCGCTTTGTCAGGGTGTTGACGGTGAATATCATCGACTAATTTCTGAGTTAGATCGCCACCCACACCAGCGATAATGACTAGATGTCTGCCAGTGTGCTTTTCCAATGGAATCGCTGCCACATCTAAGCAGTAAACTTGCCATTGGCTAGTGACCTTTTGCTCTACCGTTTCACCTTGGGGAAAGTAACGAGTTAGCTTGCCTTCCAATTCATTCATCAGAGACGGGACTATATCGACAAAGTGAATCTGAGGCGCTTTATTATCCGACAACAGTTGAACACCCAAAAAGCCATGATCACAACAACAGTCCCAAATATGTTGGTAGTCATTGCTGACAAGGGAGTGGAGAGTTTGCAGTCGGTTACTTAGCTTCATAAGGTTCGCGTCGTTAGAAAAGGGATGTTGTCTTATCGAAAGCGCATTGTAATGACTTTCTAGAAAAACAAAAGCACCTAGGGTGTGAATCCTAGGTGCTTTGCGGTGTGTGATGGCTACAGAATTGTTAGTATAGGTTTACGATGCTTTGGCAACGGCTCTGATATGGCCTTCCACTCGGTTCTTACCAAGTTGTTGTGCGATAAGCTTTGCTTGTTCCGCCAGCGCTAAAGCTGAGTCTGTTTCGCCTTCTATTTGCGAATACCCCACACTAACCCCTAGTGATAAGGTGATATCTGGAGTGACGATGGTTTTCTCCGCGATTCCGACTCTGCACTGGTCTAGCTGGAATTTTGCATCTTTTACATCATTGGCTTTGAACAATACCGCGAACTCCTTTCCTCCTACACGTGCCAAGCAAAGTCCCTTTGGCTTGGGGAAGTAACTTCGAATTGATTCTGCAGTCAGCTTGATCATCTTGTCGCCCACCGTTTCACCGTAGGCTCGGTTTACATGGTCAAAGTTATCGATATCAAGCAGAGCAACATAGGTATCGGGCTCGCTCACGTAGTTTTCGATGGCGATACTGAAACTGCTCTTATTGTCTAACTGCGTCATCAGATCTTTGCTACTCAATTGATGTTGAAGCAGTAAGTTAGACAAAGAGACCTCAGTGTAATCTCGGATCATTCGCAGAATACTCTGGCTGATCGGTAAGTTTGCGTTTACGTATAGCACTGCGATCAACTGCTTGCGAGAGTGCAAAGGAATACAGTAATGACGTTGGTGTATTTTGAGTTTACACGCTAATGGGTCTGCGTACTTACCACTTCGGTAAGCCATGGTGCCCGGTGTAAATCGCTCTGCAAGGGCTTTGTCACAATGTACCGTTGACTTGTTTCCGTGATAGTCGATGGTACTGAATGCGTTGTTCTCAGGCTGATAGAGACAGAATTGAATGCCTTTTTGGTAGGTGAAGCTGTCCAGTATGGATTTTAACTCTCGCTTAAAGCTTACAAGATCATCGACTTTATTCAGTTGCGATAAGGACACGTTCAAACGATAAGCCAAATAGTTTGCGCCAATCCACAATAGAAGCAGTGAACCAAGCACCAAGCCAGTTAAAGTAAACTGGTGTGAGCTGGTTAAGATATCGTGGCGATCGGTGCCTGCGATGAATACCCAATTCAAGCTGTTGTCAGCGTCAAACACCGATATTTTGAAGTTATCTTGATAGTAATATTCGTGTTTACCAACGGTTTCACCTTGTGAGAGTTGGTGACTGATACCTGCGTGATAGCTGACTGATTTAGATCCGATACGTTTTGGATCTGGATGGAAGACCAGTCGTTCTGTTGCTCGGTCAACGACAAACACATAGCCGTGATTAAGCGTTTTTAAGTCTCTTAACCCTTGTGTGGTGTGTAGAAGGTCAAACTCAATCCATATTTCTTCATTTAATCTTTCCGCCGTGTGTTTAACTGCGAATACCCAACGACCATCTGCTTTTTGGTAAATCGAAGAGATGTAGAAATCCTCAACCACACTGTCTATTGAGTTCCATTTTATGGAGTCGATTTGTTCATGGGAAAGAGGTAATCCACGACTTGATATATATTGTTGGGATTGTGGTTGGTAACGAACGATATCAGAGAAGTTTGGTGTTCTTTTTAGAATATTATCGCTCAACTCCCTGAATTTTTTATCACCGATTGGAGCCGTTTTAGGTAAGCCTAGACTGGTTTCTAAAAAATAGAGTTTGCCGAATGTGGCTTCGATGTTGGAACGAATGGTAGAGCTTGCGATACGAATGTTTGTTGATGATTGTTCTGTTGCTGCTGTTTCTACTTTTTCAAGCTGAGCCACAGCAAGATAGAGCATCCCTCCAGTTAATAAAATAATGTATGGTTTAAAAAGCCGAATTAATGTTTTAGGTAAAGCCATGATATCCAAAGACGTAATAGATTCATTTTTATAGTACGGCCATACTAAACAGTTTTCTTAATCACAGCAATGCAAATGATTCCATATAAAAGAATGAGTTTTGTGATATTCAGCTAACAAAAAGGCCAGTTATAAATATAACTGGCCTTTATGGTTTTTGGTGTTTTATTGAACTGACTTAGCTTTTAACTTAGATTGACTCAGTCTTACCTGGCGAATAATGCAAAATAGCCATCGAAGTTGGCGATAACAGCATTTCACCTTCAGCATGACCTGGTTTTACATTTCTCAGGTTAGTATCACAAATGGTCACCCAGTTTTGATCGCGATCCTTAGGTAATGCGAAGCGTGCAGGGGCGTTGGTTTGGTTGATAAGATAAATTAACTCGTCGCCCTCTTTGCCAATACCTAAATGCAAAGCTACTGAGCTTAAGCGGTTCCAGTCGTCATGCTCCATAAGTGTGCCATCGACACGGCTCCAGAAGATGCGGTTAGAGTTACGCTTTTCGCCACTGAATGCCTTAATAAACGGCACCATGTATTGCTGACGAGCAGAGATCATTTCAGATAACCAAGTCTTGAAGTAAGTTTTGCGCTCTGAATCTTCCCAGTTAAGCCAGCTGGTCACGCCATCTTGGCAGTAAGCGTTGTTGTTACCTTTTTGAGTATGAGATAACACATCGGCCGTCAAAATATGAGGAATACCAAAAGCAAACAGCAGGCTCGCCATGAAGTTACGTTTCTGCTTTTCACGTGTCGCGATAACTAACAGGTTTTCGGTTTCACCTTCAACACCGTAGTTTTCAGAACGGTTGTCACCGTGTCCATCGCGGTTGTTCTCACCATTCTCTTCGTTGTGCTTATGCTTGTAAGAAACAAGATCCTGCATGGTGAAACCATCATGATAAGTGATGTAGTTGACGGTTAATTTATACGGCCAGTGCGCAGCACTGTAGATGTCACGTGACCCCATCAAACGGGTTGCAAACTCTTTTAGGTAGCCTTGATCACCACGCCAGAAGCTACGTGTGATGTCTCGTAGTTTGTCGTTACACTCATTCCAGCCTAGCGGGAAATTACCCACTTGGTAGCCATTCGGGCCGATGTCCCAAGGTTCTGCAATGAGCTTGGTTTCTTTAAGTACAGGGTCTTGAGCCACAGCTTTAAAGAATGCAGCCTCAGGGTTGTAGTTGTCTCCCTCGCGCCCCAGTGTTGCAGCCAAATCAAAACGGAAGCCGTCGACTTGGAATTCACTTACCCAATAACGAAGCGTATCCATCACTAAGTTAAGTGCTGGTTGATGGGTGAGATCAACGGTGTTACCACAACCAGTAAAGTTCGCGTAATGGCAGCCATGTTTAATGTAGTAATGGCTATCTAGCGCTTTGAGGTTGAAGGTTGTACCACCTTCGCCACCCTCTGCCGTGTGGTTGTACACCACGTCTAGAATAACTTCGATGCCATTGCGGTGAAGTTCACGAATGGCGGTTTTGAGTTCATTAACAGCGTCTTTTTCTGAGTAGCGTGGGTCTGGCACCATGAACAAGTATGGGTTGTAACCCCAATAATTCACTTTATCCATGTCCAATAGATGAGGTTCATGCATACACGCAGCAACGGGTAGAAGCTGTAGAGAGTTGATATTTTGTTGTTTGTAGAACGCAAGCATTTCAGGGCTCACTAACCCTAAGTAACGACCTTTAGTATTGGCTGCCACTTCTGGGTGCAGTTGAGATAGGCCTTTTACATGCGTTTCAAAAAGAACAGTATCTTCACGGCTAATGCGTGGCTTTTCTACGTCTTGCCAATCGAAGGTGTCATCAACAACAACACATTTCGCCATAGCAAAGCTTTTTTCATTGGTATATGGCGTGACGTAATTGAGCGGTTCGCTTATTGCTTTGGCGTACGGGTCTGAAAGCAGGATAGGGCCATTGTCCGTTTCTGCAATGAAGCCGTATTTTTGTCCCGCTTTAATACCATCAATAAAGACATATCTGATATCAGCGTATTCATTTTCTAATTTATAAGTGGTGAATTCGTCGTTCTCGTCAAAAAGAGCGAGAGAGAGTGATTTACAGTCAGGAGAATAAATTGAAAAGTTACAGCCAGTGTTACCTAGCGTTGCGCCTAGTGGATAAGGGCGAGCGAGCGTTCTAGTCATTGCTTGATTTCTTGTTCGTTTATCAACATCAGTGAACTATAAGTAAAAAGCTTTGTCACAGTAAGGTCAAGCAACTTCACAGAATAATTACGGTTAAAAAAATAATTTACCGATTAGGTTCAAATTATATATTTGAAGTAGATCTCACTTAAGGTGAATAATTAGATCTGAGTGCTGTCTACTCCTCCTAGATTAAGTGATCTACCTCTTTAAAACACCGTTCTGTATATTTTCTACTCCCCTCTAGTCCCCCTTAATTTAGTTAGGGGTGGAGGAAGTCAAACTTGTCATCCCCTCTTAATATTGACCCCGTTGAAACGAATCAGGGGAAACCCTAAACCTCTCTATCTTACGACTACCATTACTGCCTTTGGTTGCCGCAAGAGAGCAAAAATATAAAAACCTAAAATAAATCGTCCTTAATGGAGTTAAGAATGAAAAAAGTAAGTTTGATTGCTGCTGCAGTGGCGACTACGCTAGCTGCTGGCTCTGCGTTCGCTGTAGATTTTAATGGTTACATGCGTGCTGGTACTGGTATTAGCGGTAACGGTAACGGCGACGTATCAGTAAATAAAAACGGTATTGGTCGTCTAGGTAACGAAAATGACAACTACTACGAGTTTGGTCTAGCTGAAGAACTAAAAACTGGCGAGCAAACGTGGCGCGTAGAATCTATGATTGCTCAAGGCAACGACGGTTCTAATGGTTGGGAAGACGGCGATTTCAACGTTGCTCAGTTCGCTGTTAAAGCTAAAGGTGTTCTATCTTTCGACAACGAAGCAACGCTTTGGGCTGGTAAAACATATTACCAACGTAAAGACATCCACATTACTGACTTCTACTACCTAAATACATCTGGTACTGGTGGTGGTATCGAGAACCTATCAATCGGCGACCAGAAGCTATCTGTTGCACTGATTCAAGACGGTGATCACGACGAGTCTACAGGTTACATTTTTGATGCTCGTCTAGCGAACATTGGCCTATGGCAAGATGCATCTCTAGAGCTAGCATTAGCGTACAACTTTGCAACTGACTCTGATG
Source organism: Vibrio splendidus 12E03 (assembly GCF_000272105.2). Classification (GTDB taxonomy): domain Bacteria; phylum Pseudomonadota; class Gammaproteobacteria; order Enterobacterales; family Vibrionaceae; genus Vibrio; species Vibrio splendidus_I. The sequence continues at coordinate 5,940 of NZ_AJZD02000279.1, read as the reverse complement.
ATAAGAGTGAAGAAGCGGATGATGGCCTACTAGCTTCTGCGATCATTCACCAAGGTATGGATAACGGTTTCCACCAAACTATCCTTCAATACGGTACTAACGGTTACGGTGTTCAGGCGGCTAACTTCTGGGGTTCAGGTACATACTACGCTCGTGGTACTGAAGCATTCAACGATGCATCTGGTTTCCGTTTGATCAACTGGGGTGTAATGAGCCTAGGCGAATCTTGGGAAATGGGTCACCAACTAGCATACCTATCTGGTAGCGACATCGGTGGTCAAGCTGCAGGCGTTTACACAAACAAAAACTTTGATATCGACCAGTACTCTGTAGTGGCTCGTCCAATGTTCAAGTGGAACGACACTATGCGTACTATCTTCGAAGCAGGCTACAATGCTGGTGAGAAAATTTCAGACAGCGGTTTAGCTAAAGAAGATTTCGGTAACGCTAAGTTCACAGTAGCTCAAGCTTGGGCTATGGGTGACAGCTTCTGGGCTCGTCCTGAAATCCGTGTTTACGGTTCTTACTTGCTAGATACTGAAAACAAAAATGCATTCAACGGCGACGATACTGAATATGTGTTCGGTATCCAAGCTGAAGCTTGGTGGTAAACACTTAGCTTAACAAATCCTAAACTGTCCTAATTCATAGCCGGCTCGCGTCGGCTATTTTTTTAAGGAATGTACGATTAAGTTGATCGTTCCCTAGGTGAATAGTTCTCTTTGTGGTAATTAAAGTTAGTAAATTTCTTAAAAAAATAACAAGAAGGAAGGGTTATGTATTTTAAAGCTCTAATGTTGAGTGGTTGTGTTGCGTTGGCCGGTTGTCAATCTGCACAAGTGGTTGAGCAAGTGCAAGTGGCACAGGCTGAACAAGTTAACTCTATTGCTGGTCTTCAATTTGCCCCGATGAAGCTTCCAAGCTCGGCAATTTTCGATGTAACACCAGACAGTCAAATTTTAAACTATCAGGGTATAAACAGCCCTGTAGTAGCGATCGAGCTACCAGCGGATCGCGGCGAATACTCTATTAAGATCACGAGCATGATCGGTGAGACTGCATTTGTGCCTAATGCGGTTATTTATGACAAGAATGGTCGTGAGTTAGAGCGTTATGGTAAAGAGAGCTTCGAGTACGCTAAACCAAGATTACATTTGGGCAACCGTCTTGTTGCAGAAAACGATTTCTACCCACCGACAACTGCTGAGTCTGTGTACTTAGTTATCTATACAGAGCAAGAAGATCTTGGTGGTTTTACTGATGTCATTCACCCTGCACGTCTAGATGCGGAAGGCCGTGGTAACTATTTGCCAGAAGTAGAAGACATTCCCGTTCCAAATGCGAATGTCGGTAAGATAGAAGTGACTATTGATAGAGTTGGCTTCTTCTCATTTGGCTCTAGCAATGAATCTAACGCTAAACCAGCGGCAGCAGTTAAGGTTGAGACGATTCAACCAGAAACACAAACTTACTACCATAATGCCATTCAGGCAGCAGTAGACGCAGATAATATTCCTAAAGCTCTCAGCCTACTCGATGAAGCAAAAGCACTTGGTATTGAAGGCGCACAAGAAGTCTTTGTAAAAGCCGTCAATAAAAAATAGTCGACGAGTTTGTAAATACCGATTGATATAAAGAGAAGGGCTCCTGACTAGGAGCCTTTTTTATTACACGTAATAAATTAAAGCAATACTCATATTCACCGAATGCTTGAATGTAAATAACCACAGACTTACATGTAATAACTAATGGCTAATATAAATGCGCGTGATTCGTTATTTATGGTTTTGATTTACTAGCGGCTAACAAAAAACATTCTCGTCTATTTTATTCTCCTCAAACAGTTTAATACGAACTCTATTGACGAATTACCCTTTCATCTAACGACCTAAACTCGGCTTCCTAAATTTAACACATACCGGAAATATACATTCATACGAAGTCGTTATGCTTTCTACTAAGAACTAAGAACTAAGAACTAAGAACTAAGAACTAATAAGGCTTGTTTATCACTCAACATTGATGGTTGGTTAGTTGATGAAGCCAAGAGGCTGAGGTACGTATTTAGTTTGGTGTTTGTTGAACACAAAAAAAGGGAGACTGACGTCTCCCAAAGGCTAGCTTTCGCTGGTTTTTATTATCTGTTACTTCGCTTCGATAGTTTAAGCTTTACTGCTTAGTGACCGAAACAACGGGACCATCTACGTCGTCATCCAGTTCGTGAATCGCATTCAGAGTGAATGTGTAGGTGCCAGCTTCGGTTACGCTTAGTTGGCAATTACCATCAGTTCCTAGGTCGATTGATCCATCAGCAAGTTCAGCGGAATCACAACCAAAGTTAGGTGTTCCCCAATCTGCATCCGCAAACTTGAAGCCATAATCACCGGCTTCCAAGTTGCCTGTTACAGAGTAAACACCATTAGCGACAAAGTTCATTGCCCAATCATCAACAGGATTCCATCCATTCATGTCACCACGAACGTAAACAGTTGTTTGGCCGTATGGAGGAATGCTAGACACATCCTTGTCTGAGTTATCAACTGGCAAGCCAGCACCTTGTGCACCGTCTTGAGCTTGCACGAACACAGCGGTAGTTAATGCAGGGACTGTGAAGGTTTCAGCTGCGAAGCTTGCACCTTTCACAGTGTCGTCAGCCGAGTCCAGTTGAACATCATGAAGAGTAAAGCCGGTCGCTCCTGTGATTTTGAACGATTGAGTTTCATTGGTTGAGTTTACAACCGCGACAATCGCATCGTTCTCTGGATCGAGGTCTGTACCTGCAGACACACCATCATCGATAGACATGACAATCAGGCCTTCGACTTGATCTTTGCCCACATTTCGGAAATCGACTCGTTTCATGACTTCGTCAGCTGTGTCTAGGCGGAACAGTTCACTTGAGCTACGGATTTTTAATAGCTCTAGGAATTGCTGCTTGGTGAGTTCAATGTCGCCTGCGTCTGGTTTCGCCGTTGGGTCAGCAATGATGGTTTTGATCAGATCCCAGTTCGCACCATCTTTGTCTTCACGTGGTAAGCCAACATTCCAGTTGTTGTTAGTACCATCAAACATTACGCGGTTGTACCAGTCACCAGAATCGTAAGAATCGCGTTGCATCGACTTAGAACGAAGCAGTTCAGAACCCATGTGGATGAATGGTATACCCTGGCCCAACATCACGGTAGAAAGCGATACAGACTGCATGCGAGCACGCTCTGCAGAGCTAGTACCAGTGGCGATCTTGTATGCGTTGTTATCCCAAAGCGTTTGGTTATCATGTTTTGACACGTAAGAGATGTTCTCTGAAGGCATCTTGGTGTAACCAGCTGGCGCGCCGTTGTAATCAACGTTTTTACCCAGTTTGGTATCGCCTTTGTAATCAATCAGCACGTATTCTGCGAGGTTACCCGCCATGCCTAAGCGGACAAGGTCTTGGTTGTGTAAACGACCGTTGATAGACTCTTGATCGACTTTGGTTTCATCGTTAGCAATCGCAGCGTTACCAAAGCCTTGGTTGAAGCGAAGTGGGTGATTGCCTTCTGAATCGACACCACCATCGAACGGGCTACCGCCACGAACTGCATCACGCAAACGGTCTGAGAAGGTACCGATTTCTGTGCCTGCCATGTTGATTTGGTTTGCTTGGTCGAAGCGTGCGTTGTTTGCTACCTCGCCAAAATCCCAACCTTCACCGTAGAACAGGGTGTTCTCGTCGATTTTACGTACTTCAGCAAGAGCTTCTACCATCACGTCTTTTGGCTGGTGGCCCATTAAGTCAAAACGGAACCCATCCACTTTATAGTCGTCAGCCCATACCTTAAGTGAGTCGACCATCAATTTACCCATCATTAGGTTTTCGGTCGCAGTGTTGTCACAACAAGTCGAGTTTTCGACGCCACCAGTGTTGACGTTAAGACGGTGGTAGTACCCAGGGACAATCTTATCCAGTACCGACTTATCGTTCACACCAGACGCGTTGGTGTGGTTGTATACCACGTCCATGATCAGCTTGAGATCCATGTCGTGCGTGGCTTTCACCATCTGACGGAATTCGAGAATACGCTGTGAACCATTAGGATCGGTCGCGTAACTTCCCTCTGGCACCGTGTAATGGAATGGGTCGTAGCCCCAGTTGAAGCTATCAAGCATACGAAGGTCATTCATTAATGCTTGTGCGTCACCCGTTGAAGGGTCATAACCATCGAGTACGTCTTCGATGACTTTGTTTTCGTCTTCGCTTCCACATAAGGCAGCAGTCGGTTTTACATCACACAGTTTGCCTACGGTGTCGGTTATATCAACACGGCTCGCAGCATCTTCATCAACGGTAGCGATATCAAATGCTGGTAAGATATGCAGCGTAGTTAAACCTGCTTCTTGCAGAGCCTGTAGGTGTTTGACCGACTCACGATCGGCTTCTGTGAGAGCGAGGTATTTTCCATTTAGGTTAGCTGTGCCGAGCTTATCGCTGAAACTAAAGTCACGTAGGTGAGATTCGTAAAGTACATGGTCTTCGTCTTTCTCTACGGTTGGTCGTTGGTAGTTGTCCCAGTTCGCAGGTTTCAAGGTTGAATCATTTAGGTCAATCACTTGAGAGTACGCGGAGTTCTTCGACAAACTGAGTGAGTAAGGGTCCGTTACAAGGCGAGTTTCGATGTTGCCTGTGGTTGGATGGTAGACCTTCACTTGGTAACGATAGTAACTGTTGACTGCATTAGACACCGCGTCAGTCGCCCAAATACCCGTTTCAGCACTTTCCGTCATTGGGATCACTTGTGAACTTTGCAAATCTTCGCTGTATAGGACGAGTTCTACATCTTGCGCGGTTGGTGCCCAAAGCTTGAAGGTCGCTGCACTGCCTTCAATAATCGCGCCTAATTCTTCACTCATCGCATTACCAGCATCTTCACTAGCAAATACCGCATCAAGTACACCAGGCTTTTGAACCTCAGTTGAAGAGGTAACGTCGCCATTTGAGTTGTAGGCAACAAGAATTATCTGAGACTTCAAAATGGTGCGCAGTGTTGTGTCATCAACATCAATTGCCACTGCTGGTAAGCTTGCTAGGTGTCGGAAACGCTCTTTCAATTCAGAAGATAGTTCTCCGTCTTTGCTTAGTTCAATTGCAGTTCCGCCGACAATCTCTTTGTTATCGTTCATTGTGATGCTGTTGTCTAGTGCATAGAAAAGCTTCACAGAGTCTGCATTGCTAGCCGCTTCCCAACCAATTGTGGTTGCATCTAGCCAGTGTGCTTTTTGACCATCAATATTGACTGGTCGCTCTGAAATAGGGTCGTAGTACAACTCGCTGCTGCCATGGAAACCAAATACGCCTTGTGAATCGCCAAGCTTAGTTAACTCGACTTTTGAGTTCGCACTGCCAAATGCTTTCTCATCACCATTGTGCAAGATGAAGTTCATGCACTTGTGTGGGTCAGAGGCATCTGGGTCAACTTTCAACACATAATAGGCACCGTAAGTATCGCTGATACCATCGTATTCGTAAGGGCTGTTCCAGTCGGTTCCGGTTTCACTTAATCCCATGCCGACTAAATCTGTGCTGGTACAGCCTTCACCATTCCAAAGGTGCAGCCCCCAACCGTCGTAAGTTGAGCCAGATGAGCTTGCAGCGGCAACATCGCGTTTGTAGTAAATAACGACTTCGTTTTCAGCTGCAGGGTATAAACCACTGTTGCCAGGGTCTGTACCGTTGTCGCTATCATTATCACTACCACAACCCGCGATCAAACTAGCGGTGAAGAGCGGTAAAATTGCTTTGGCCAATGTAGAGCGTTTGAAGCTCTTCTTTTTGGTGTTGTTGAAGGTATTTCGTAGAGAGATAATTTTATTAATATTTATGTTGTTCACGTTTTAATATCCATATTTCACTTTTTATGAAGATGAATATCCTAGTCTTAACGATGGTCAACTATTTGTGAT